>JBAYAD010000273.1:0-3810 GCA_041669965.1 Selenomonadaceae bacterium | reverse complement strand
TACTGTTAAAAGCTATTTTGGTATGCGTAAAATTACGGTAGAAAACGGAATGATTCACCTCAACAATCATCCTTATTATCAAAAACTGCTATTAGATCAGGGCTACTGGAAGGAAAGTCTTCTGACGGCTCCCGATGATGAAGCTTTTAAACAGGATATTTTGCGGGCAAAGGCAATGGGATTTAACGGATGCCGTAAACATGAAAAAGTTGAAGATCCAAGATTTCTGTACTGGGCCGATAAGCTGGGGTTTTTGGTATGGGAAGGAATGGCAAGCTTCATTAGCTATACGCCGTCAGCCGCCGCACAATTCATGCGGGAATGGCAAGACGTGATTCAACGCGATTATAATCATCCGTCAATTATTGTATGGGGCATGCTGAACGAAAGTTGGGGTGTGCCGCAAATTTACCACGACACCATACAGCAACATTTTTCCCGTTCCCTTTATCATTTAGCACATAGCCTTGACAGCACTCGCTTAGTTATATCAAATGACGGCTGGGAAATGACGGAAACGGACGTCTGCGCAATTCACAGCTACAGCCACGGCACCAGTGATGATCATCGGCAGCAGCAGGTATTTGCAGAATGTGTGAAAACATGGCAGGGAATTGAAAGCGGGAAGATTGTCAGTCACCTTCCTTTTGCAAAAGGCTATCATTACCAAGGCCAACCGGTGATTTTAACGGAGTTCGGAGGGATATCCGGAGCGGAGGGTAAAGATGGTTGGGGCTATACCTGTGCCGGCAGTGAAACTGAATTTCTGAGTACATACCGACGTCTGATTGAGGCGTTGAATGATTCCGATATCATCTGCGGGTTTTGCTACACTCAATTATCGGATGTTCAGCAGGAAACAAATGGCTTGCTGAATCACAAGCATGAATTTAAGCATGATCCTGAAAAAATTAAAGAAATTAATCAACTAATTGAGAGAAGAATGGTATAATTATGGAAACAGTAGTTTGGGCACATCGGGGAAGCTCATTTATAGCGCCCGAAAACACATTGGAATCTTTTGACCTGGCTGCCAAGCAAAATGCTGACGGAATCGAGTTGGACATTCACCTTACAAGCGATGGACAGCTTGCGGTCTTTCACGACGAAACCTTAGAGCGGACAACAAACGGAACAGGCCTTGTGGAGGGCTGCACCATGTCCCAGTTGAAACAGTTGGATGCCGGTGTACTGCGCCCTAAGTATGCAGGTGCAAAGATCCCGACTCTCCCTGAAGTTCTTGATTTTGTGCAAGGCACTTCCTTGCGCCTGAATATCGAAATTAAGGAGGAAAAACTCCCTGATCCGGAACTGGTAAAACAGCTTGCAAAGTTGATTCGGGATTTTGACCTTGTTGAGCGTACCATGTATTGCTCTTTTAACCATTACAGCCTGATGGGGTTACGTACAGTAATGCCGGATGCCTGCATTGGACTTCTGTATCATGGCGGATTGGTGAAGCCGTGGATTTATGCACAATCTATCGGGGCTGATTGCCTGCATCCCTTCTTTCGCTTCGGACTCATAAACGGTCAGGTCAAAAACGCCCATAAAGCAGGGTTAAAGGTTAATGTCTGGACTGTGGATGAACCCGATGATATGCGCTGGGTGTACGAGCAGGGCGCAGACGGAATTATTACCAATAAACCGGATATCGCTCTTCAACTTCGGTGAAATCATTATTTTTTACATAAATAGAAATTACAAGCTATTTGTTCCATTTATATCTATAGGTTATCAAATACAGACACTTCCGGCAGTGCAGTTTGCCGGAAGTGTGTTTTTTAAGGGCATAAACGCGCAGGAAATAAACCTTTTGGAGGAATGGGTCGATGAAACCAATCAAAGAACTGGATGCCGAACGTGTGTCAAAATTAAAGTACATCCTTTGCGATATTGACGATACGATCACTACCAACGGGAAGCTGCCCGCTGAATCCTACACCGCTCTGTGGAAACTTTATGATGCGGGTTATCACGTGATACCGGTGACCGGCAGGCCGGCCGGGTGGTGCGACCTCATTGTCAGAGAATGGCCTGTTAAGGCGGTGGTTGGTGAAAACGGTGCTTTTGTGTATTATTTTGAAGATAATCATTTGAAGACGTTCACACATCCTTCCGTGTTCGGTGTGGAGGCGAGAACAAAATTGGAGGCTGTGAAAAAGGCTTGCCTTGAAGGAGTTCCCGGCTGCCGCGTTGCAAAGGATCAATTTGCACGAATTTATGATTTGGCGGTGGACTTCAATGAAGATCCGCCGTATTTAGGTTTAGAAGCTGCGGAGAAAATCAAAGATATCTGTATCTCAATGGGGGCTAATGCAAAAGTTAGCTCGATTCACGTAAATGCATGGTTTGGAAATTATGATAAGCTCATGATGACGAAACTTTTCATGAAGGAAATATTAAATGAAGAGAACATGATGGAAAACTGCATTTTCTTTGGCGATTCACCGAACGATGAGCCGATGTTTTCCTACTTCCCCAACAGTTGTGCCGTTGCTAATATTCTGCCGTTTGTGGGGAAGATTCAGCATTTGTCTACATTTGTCACAACTTTGGAAGGCGGAAAGGGCTTTGCAGAAGCGATTGATCATATTCTTTCCTTCTAAATATAACGACTTTTTTAGGCGACCATTTTTGTTATGAGCTAAATGATTCGGGATAGTATGCAAAAAGTGGGAGCATAAGGTGGCGGGGGGTATAAAGCCGATTCTTCATCTGTATACTTAAAACATACAAAAGGAGGAGATTCATCATAAAAGTTTTGGAAATGCTGCAAGGAATTAATTATTTTTCAATTACCGTGCGGATTCTTTTGTCTGTCATAATTGGCGGCGCTCTGGGCTTTGAGCGTGAACAGAAAAGACATCCCGCTGGGTTTCGGACTTATATCTTGGTGTGCCTTGGCGCAGCTCTGGTTATGATGACAAATCAATATGTGTTTGAGACCTTTCACACCGGCGATGTCAGCAGACTGGGAGCTCAGGTAATCAGTGGGATAGGCTTTTTAGGTGCTGGAACAATTATCATTACCGGCAGAAATCAAGTGAGGGGACTCACCACTGCAGCGGGACTTTGGGCATCCGCTTGTATCGGCCTTGCAATAGGCATAGGATTCTATGCGGGAGCTATTGTTGGCGGAATTGCAATTTTCTTCGTTATGACGGTTTTACAGAGGCTCGACGAAAGCATGAGGGTAAAATCAAAGCGGTTAGATTTATACATGGAATTCGATGCCCCCGGTGGATTAGGCTCTCTTATTAATATTGCGAAAGAAAACAATATGGAAATATCAAATATTCAAGTCATTAAGAACAAGGCAACGGGGAAAAAGGCAACCTCGGTTTTGCTTTCAGTAAAAACAAAACAAAATCAGTCCCATGCTGATGTGCTGCAAATCTTAGAATGTGCTGCGGGCCTTAACTTTATAGAAGAATTGTAAACAGATTTCGAAAATACAACCATCGCAGTAACGAGGCAACCTGCCCCCAAAAGTCACGAAGCTAAAAGGTTTCGTGACTTTTTTGTCGGATTTTTAAGTTTGCATTTTAGCGATATATGTTGTAATTAGAGATTGATGGTAATATAATTATTTGAAAAGAATATACATTAACGGCTGAAGCCTGAAAGCGGAGCCGCTCTTATGATAGGCATAGCAGAGTTTATCAAGAATATAGTGTTAAAACAATACTTTATATATGATATAAGATTTGATGATTAATGGAGGTACAGTTAATGATAGGCAATCATGATATCAGCTATCAGGCCGAAGCATGGGATATTCTTCAATATCTCTTTAAAGTGAAAAAG
>JBAYAD010000272.1:0-3823 GCA_041669965.1 Selenomonadaceae bacterium | reverse complement strand
AGGTGTAGTCGTGTAATACACTCCCATGATAAGTGGAGGGGGGGAAAATAAATGGCAAATGAAGTCAAAGTTGGAAAAAACGAAACGATTGATAGTGCACTCCGCAGATTTAAACGTACTTGCCAGAAAGCGGGTACTTTAGCAGAAGTTAGAAAACGTGAACATTATGAAAAACCTAGTGTTAAGCGTAAGAAGAAGTCCGAAGCTGCTCGTAAACGCAAATTCAGAGCTTAATCTTAACGGAGGTAAGGCTTAATGTCACTTAAAGAACAGTTGACAGAAGACATGAAAACAGCCATGAAGGCGAAGGCAGAGGGAAAACAGCGTTTGTCTGTTATTCGTATGGTTCGCTCGGCTGTTCGGCAAATCGAAATTGATGATAAAAAAGAACTTAATGACAATGAAGTAATTGATATCATCATGAAAGAAGTCAAGATGCGTAAGGATTCGATTGAGGAATTCAAAAAAGGGAACAGAAATGATCTCGTCGTACAGACGGAAGCTGAGATTGCCGTACTGATGCCATACCTGCCACAACAACTTTCTGAAGAAGAATTACGTTCCATTATAAAGGAAGCCGTTGAAAAAAGCGGTGCATCTTCACAAAAGGAAATGGGCAAGGTAATGGGACTGTTGATGCCGAAGGTAAAGGGTCGTGCCGATGGTAAACTTGTAAATATGATCGTCCGCGATATCCTGAATTCATAAGAAATGCAAAATAGAGGTATGACGAAATATTCGTTGTGCCTCTGTTTTTATGCCGAGTTAAATTTGTGCTGCAGATCGTTTATTAAATATTTCCAATCGTTGCAGGGATTTTTTAGATGATTATGGAATTATATAGATATGGGTATAGAATACAGGAGAGGAGTGAGCTTTATGGAGTTTGTGGGTTTACCTATCGTACAGATACTGCTTGTTGCGATTATTCTGCTCTCCGTGCTTGTGGAAATCAAGACGGGTGGCATGGGCGTTGGAGCCTTGCTTGGACTTGTCGCTGCAGGTGTTTTTTTTGGCAGTCAATACGTTAAGGGGCTCGTGAGCTTTTATCAGATTGCGATTTTTCTTGCAGGCATTCTCTGTATTATCATTGAGACACTTACGCCAACGGTTGGGCTCCTTGCCGGTGTTGGTGTTGCAGCAATGTTTTATAGCGTAATTCTTGCACTGGGTGGAAACATTAACGCAGTGTATGCAATGTTGGTATCAATGGTTGTAGCAGGCGTAGTTTTTGCTGTAATTGTAAAAAAACTGCCATCAAGCCGATTGTGGAAAAAGGTTGTTTTGAGTGATAGCTCAACAACGCAACGTGGATATGTGAGTGCTGCTGTGGATCGTACTCCGCTTATTGGCAGGGAAGGTGAGGTTATTACGGAGCTGCGTCCGTCGGGGACGGCACTTTTGGAGGATGCACCGGTTGATGTTGTTTCAGAGGGTGCATATATAAAAAAGGGCGAGCGCATTCGTGTTATTGGGGTTAATGGCAGTCGTGTCCTTGTCAGAAAGATATAGTTTGTTTTAATAAAAGCATAGAAAGAAATGAGAGGATGATTTTATGGAGATGCTAGTTACGTCAGGTTTTCTTTTAGTAATCGTCATTGCGGCGGTTATGTTGTTTTTGCATTTTGTACCGCTTGGACTTTGGATATCGGCTTTGGCAGCCAATGTTTCGGTGAATATTGTAACACTTATTGGTATGCGCATGCGTCGTGTACCGCCAAATAAAATTGTCCTGCCGCTTATCAAAGCGAATAAGGCCGGTCTTACGGTTTCGGTCAATCAGCTGGAAGCACATTATCTTGCAGGTGGGAATGTTGATAGAGTTGTGGACGCTCTTATTGCTGCACATCGTGCGGAAATACCACTTCCTTTTGAACGTTCTGCAGCAATTGATCTTGCTGGTCGTGATGTGCTTGAAGCTGTACAAATGAGTGTAAACCCAAAGGTTATTGAAACACCGATAGTTTCGGCTGTTGCGAGAAATGGTATTGAGCTTAAGATTAAGGCACGGGTTACTGTGCGGGCAAACATTGACCGTCTTGTTGGTGGTGCTGGTGAACAGACCATCATTGCGCGTGTTGGTGAAGGTATTGTAACTACGGTCGGTTCATCACCGATGCACACGGATGTGCTTGCAAATCCCGATAATATATCAAAGACAGTGCTTGATAAAGGTCTTGATGCCGGCACAGCATTTGAAATCCTTTCAATCGATATCGCCGATGTTGATGTTGGTCGTAATATTGGAGCTGAACTTATGACGGATCAGGCCGAAGCAGATAAGCGCATTGCACAGGCAAAAGCGGAAGAGCGTCGGGCCATGGCTGTAGCGAAAGAACAGGAAATGAAGGCATATACCCAGGAAATGGAAGCCAAGGTCGTAGAAGCTCAGGCAGATGTACCGCATGCAATGGCAGCGGCACTTCGTGAAGGTAAACTTGGTGTCATGGATTACTATAATCTCAAAAATATTAATGCAGATACGCAGATGAGGGAAGCAATTAGTCAGGCTGGGCAGGATGGACAGTTGCAGTCCCCGCCAGCGGTGAAGTAAAATGAGCACGCTGGGTACAATTCTATTGCTCTTGGCATTTGTATTTATTACGGATGCCTTCGATAGTAAAAAGAAAAAAGCAAAACGTCGGACACAGCAGCCCCCAATGCCTCAGCCTGCTGAAGATGGCCGCAGGCAGCCCCCGATTGATATTAATAGTGATTGGGGTAAAAAGGAAAAACCGAAGTTTGAGATTCCTGATATCAAAAGAGAATCTGTACAACAGGATAGAGCGGAAACGGTCATGATCGAAGAAACACCGCAGGAAATTACGTCCTATATGAAGTACCGGCAAAAAAAGCATGAGCAGGAAGAAGAAGAGCGTATTGTCTATGAAGAACAGGCAAAGATTACGCCTTCAACGAAGAAACAGCGGAAAACGGATATTCATACGAATGTTATTATGAATGCCATTGCTTATGCGCAGATGCTTGATCGGCCAAAAGCGTATAATTATATGAAACGATATGGCGGTTTTCGTAGGGACTGAATAAAGGGAAAAAATATGCTGCGCTAAAAGAGTTCTATAATGAATGTTGTGGTTTTGATGAAAAGCAAAACTGCAGCATTTATTTTTTGTATATACAAAAATAGCGAGAGGAAATCCTCTCGCTAAAAAATTATAATAGGCTTTGTTTGCATTTTTATAGTTGTGTTTTTAGAAATGTAATTTATTTTTGATGCGATCGACAGCGCGAAGCGTATTTTCGCGATTGCCAAAAGAGGTAAGCCTGAAGTAACCTTCACCACAAGGACCAAAGCCTGCACCTGGTGTGCCAACGATATTGATATCAGTGAGCAGCTTGTCGAAAAAGTCCCAGGACGGCATGCTGTTCGGCGTCTTGAGCCAAATGTATGGTGCATTAACACCACCAAAAGCTTCAAGCCCTGCAGCCTGCAGCCCTTCGCGAATGATACGGGCATTTTCCATATAATAAGCAATCGTTTTATTGACTTGCTGCTGGCCTTCAGCAGAATAGATTGCCTCAGCACCACGCTGGACGATGTAAGCTGTGCCATTAAACTTTGTCGTATGCCGACGGTTCCATAGCTTGTTGAATTCATGTTGTGAACCATCTTTTGTGCGGCCAAGAACTGTTTTAGGAATAACTGTATAGCCACAACGTGTACCAGTAAAGCCAGCGGTCTTAGAAAAAGAACGGAATTCAATAGCAACTTCACGTGCACCTTCGATTTCATAAATGGACCGTGGAACAGCGGCTTCTGTGATATATGCTGCATACGCTGCATCGAAGAGTATGATGGATT
>JBAYAD010000271.1:0-3824 GCA_041669965.1 Selenomonadaceae bacterium | reverse complement strand
ATGAATAATCGTTACATAGGCCACACCCTTCATCCCGCCAATTACATAATAAAATGTACTGACTATAGCAATAATAAGCATTGCCACCGGAATATTGACCTGCATAACGGTCGTCAGTGCTGCAGCTCCACTGATATAGTTACCTACATTTACAAGCAGCAATGCACAAATCATTATAACAGATACGATCATTTTAGTTGAATGTCCATATTTTGTGGCAATTGCTCCGGAGATCGTGAACTCACCTGATTTATACAACTTCTTAACAAAAAACAATCCATATAATAAGTACCCAACTGCAGCTGCCAATACCGACCATGCAGCGGCAATCCCATATTTAAAAGCAGATTCTGCCGTGCCTACAGTAGACTTTGCGCCAATATATTCTGTCATAAGCAAAACAGCTACGATAAGTGCAGGCATTGCTTTTGCTGCCGTCATAAATTGATCATTTGTCTTACTTCTGAGTTTAACACTAAGCCAGCTGGTTATTGCGATATAGATAACAACCATTCCAAGAATGATTGTTGTATCCATCACGCTAAATTGATCCATATCCATTTTTCCCACTCCTTTATTCTACTTTATTTTTTATTGTTTATACAATGTAAAGACTTCTTTTAATGCTGCATCAACAGTTGGATTTGCACAGTTTGATGGTTCCCTTGCCGGACCAACGTTATAACCCAGAAGATTTACAGCCCGCTTTACGACAGAGTTTGGATTTCCCATCTGCATTACATTGCGAAATGGACGAATCTTCTTTTGCGCTTCATTGGCTTCTTTCATTCTGCCTTCAGACCAAAGTTTATAGATACTGACCATGAGTGCCGGGAAGACGTTTGAGCAGCCAGAAATCGCACCGGCTCCGCCTGCCATAAGTGTCCAAAAAATAAGCGAATCGCTGCCAGCAAGAACTTTGAGCCGCGGATCTGTATTTTCAATATACTTTAGCGTATTATCAAAGTTACCGCTGCTATCTTTTATCCCAATGATATTTTCATATTTTGCAAGCTTTTTTACAGTTTTCCAGTCAATATTATTCCCAGTACGGCCCGGGATATTATAAAGCAGTATCGGCATATCCACAGCTGTAGCAACTGCACTATAGTGACGGTAGATATCATCCTGTGAAACTGCGGCAAAATATGGGGAAATAACCGACAGGCAGTCTACACCACCCATAGCTTGTGCCGCTAAGGATAGATCAATGGTTTCCTTTGTCGTTACACAGCCCGTTCCTGCATAGACCGGCACTCGTCCATCGACTGCTCTGACCGCCGACTGAAGTATTTTCAGTTTTTCCTCTTTCGAAAAGGCATAGAACTCACCATTCGTCCCCAAAGGAAAAATGCCACTGACACCTGCTTCAATAAGATGGTCAATAAACATTTTATATGCCTGCGGATCGAACACTTCATTCTTTGTCAACGCAGTAAGTACGGGTGTAATAATTCCTTTTGGTATAAACATCGCTTATTCGCTCCTCTGTTTTTATGCTATTTTTTGTTTACTCTAAAATATCAGTAAATTTAGTTCTGGCCATTTGTGCTCCCAGCAGCAATGCTTCTGTCATGCTGCGGCTATCGGCAGTCCCCTGTCCGGCGACCGGAAAGGCTGTGCCATGATCGACGGATGTGCGAATGCAGGGCAGTCCGACCGTAACATTGACTCCCATTTCAAACCCAAGTACCTTAATCGGAATATGTCCCTGATCGTGATACATGGCAACAACGATATCGAACTCCTTTTTGTTTGCTGCCCGATGAAATACGCTGTCCGGCGGAATCGGCCCCTCAGCATTGATTCCCTGTTTCTTTGCTGCTTCAACAGCCGGAACAATTTCTTCTTCATCTTCTGTACCAAAAAGACCATGTTCCCCACTGTGTGCATTAAGGCCTGCTACAGCAATTCTTGGCTTTTCAATACCCATGAGTTTAAGTGTTGTATCCGCGAGCTTAATAACCTTTAGTACGCGTTCTTTTTTTACAAGATCACAGGCCTGCCGCATGGATACATGCGTTGATACATGAATCACCTTGAGCGGTCCGCTCACAAGCATCATCGAATAGTCTTTCTGACCGGTTAGCGCTCCAAGGATTTCTGTATGACCCGGATACGGGCAGCCGCCCATATGAAGTGCTTCTTTATTCAACGGGGCCGTGACGATTGCATGGACCTTCTGCTGCATTGCATATTTTACGGCAGCTTCAATATATTCATAGGCTGCCTTTCCCGCCCTTGCATCAAGTTTGGCAAACGGTAAGTCCGCCGGTAAATTTTTTAAATCGATTATATCGATTTTTCCGTACGTATTTCCGCCCTCTTCCGGCTTGGAAATTTCCCGGCAGCAAAGTGTACTATGAACAATTTTTAATGCGCGCTCCATTATTTTTTTATCACCAAACACAATTGGACGCGCAATCTCATAGATGTGTTTATCTGCCAATGCCTTTGCTATAATTTCCGGTCCAACTCCGGCAGCATCCCCCATTGTAATTCCCAATACAGGCTTCATTCAAACTACCTCCCTTATTCTTTACCTACTTCTGTTTTTTTTATTTGCTCGACAGCTTTACTAAATACATCTTTTGCACCAAAAGCACCCGCCTTCGTTACGACCTTCATGGATTGGCACGCCCCGCCTATTAAACATCCAAGCGGAACACCATTTGAAATTTCTTCGAGAATCTCAATGCTTTTTGCTCCAATCGCTTTACACACATGAATTGCCGTATCACCACCCGTAAGCACAAGCCCGGAAATCCCTTTTAAGTGCAGCCCTTGTACAACCTCTGCCAATGTCCCTGCCGTCAGCTCACTGACTTCTTTTGCTCTCATACCACATTCACGCCCAGCTCGCATCGTTTCTGAGACATCTTCATCCGAGACGGCGCTCACAAACAATACATCAAATCCGGCTGCAATATGTTGATTGATCTTTTCCCTGCAATATGCAATTACAGCATCTCTGTCTGTAAAAACCTGAGGCATTGTAAGCTTTACAAAACAAATACCCGGCTTTTGCATAACTTCTTTTATTTGCCTTTGTGTTATATGGCTCACGCTGCCTGCAACAATAAGTACAGAACCAGGCAGGGAAGGCAGTGCCGTTTTCTTCTTTTCAGACCATTTATAGTGTTTCGGTAAATGATTTGCCAATCCGGCTGACCCTACCCACAAAACATTTTTACAAAACTGCATTGCTGCAAAAATTATGTCAAAATCATCTTCATCAGCTACGTCAAAAACAATCCACCGTTCTTTCCTCAAAAGACATTGCTCCACAGCTTGCTGCGTGGCCTCTACACCTTTCTTCATCACGCTCAATGATATGGATGCAATCCGGCACTTTGTTTGTTTCTGCAAAAGTTTTTTAATTTGCGATTCTTTTACTGGAGTTTTGGGTGCATGTGCAATCTCTGTCAGCTCAATCGGCATTCCATCAAGAAAATGATATCCACCTATTGTAATTCTTTGATTGCTGGGAAATGCCGGCGCGATTACAACAGCATCCGGGTGAAATACATCATCGGCAGCAGCGATCTCCGCTCCCAGATTCCCCCTGAGTGTCGAATCCACTTTTTTATAAATATTTTCAACCTGCTGCGCTTTTACTGCCTCGCAAGCTTTTTTCACTACACGATATGCGGCATCCGCTTTCATATCCCGGCTATCCGTATCTATTACAATTACATCAGATTCTTCACTTTGGATCGTCTCTCCATTACATCCCAGCTTCACACAGGTACGAATACCACATTTTGCAAACTGTACTGCTGTATCATTGGCTCCCGTAAGATCATCAGCTATTACGGCTAACT
>JBAYAD010000270.1:0-3825 GCA_041669965.1 Selenomonadaceae bacterium | reverse complement strand
GCCGTCTGTTCCTCTGTTGCCGCCGAGACATTTTCTGCCTCACTAACAACACCCTTATTCATCTCATTGATGTTTCGGACAGAAGAAACCATAACCCCTGTATGTGCCGTCATTTTTTCGATTGTAGCAGCAATCGTTGAGGACTGCGCTGCTACATCATCGACAAGACTAACAATTTCCAGAAAAGACTTCCCCGCCGTATTGACGACGCTCGTACCGGTCTGTACTTGTTTTGTGCCTTCCTGCATACTTGCTACAGCACTTTCTGTATCTTTCTGAATCTCACCAATCAATGATGCAATTTTTTCTGTGGCTTCCTGCGACTGCTCTGCCAGTTTACGGACTTCTTCGGCAACTACAGCAAAACCACGGCCCTGTTCTCCCGCACGCGCTGCTTCGATTGCCGCATTGAGTGCCAGCAGATTTGTCTGTCCGGCAATACCGGAAATTGTATCAACAATCTCACCAATTGCCTGTGAACGTTCACCCAGCTTATGGATGACCTTCGCTGAGCTGTTAACTGCCGTTTCCACGGAATTCATCTGCTGCATGGCATCCTCAATGACCTGGCTGCCTTCGCGCGCTTTAGTTGTTGCTTGTTTTGCAGATGCTGCCGCTTCGCCGGCACTTGCAGACATTTCCTGCATACCAGATGAAAGTTCTTCAATAACTTCAGTCGTCTTGCTTACAGCCTCCAGCTGTTTGTTTGCTGATTCAGCCACACCCGTAATCGATGTCGCTATCTGGTTGCTCACCTGCGCAGACTGTTCCGTATTTTTACTAAGATGACTTGCATCTGCCGTCACTTCATCCGCCGACTCGCGTATCGTCAGTACAAGTCCCTGCATCGTTTGCCGCAAAATATCAATTGCCTGCTCCATTTCACCAAACTCATCCTTGCGGTCTGTTTCAATGTCCTTTGACAACTCTGAAAAATCACCTCTGGCAAACATTTGCAGCTGCTTTGTTGATGCCTGCAGTGGATCAGAGAAAGTCCGAGCAAGTCGAAAAGATAACGCAAGAAGAAAAATCTCAATTACAGCAAGAATCACTACAGATATAATAACCTTATGCTGTAGTGCCGCGGCATTTTCTTCCTCATGTACCTTTACTGCGGCTTCCATATGATCGACCCAAGCCCCTGTTGCAATTACCCAGCCATATGGCTTAAACACCATCGAGAAGCACCGTTTCGGTGTCCCTTCTGTTTCATTTGGCTTAGGAAAAGAAAAATCACTAAAGCCGCCTCCATCATTCGACTTTGCGGCCTTAAAAATTTCCTGCATATAATAAACACCCTGCGCATCTTTATCATTCATACGCATTTTGCCTTCGACCTTAGCACCAAGAGTCGCATGTGCAACACATTGCCCCTGCATATCGTCAGCAAAAAAATAACCATTTCCATCATCAAAACGATCTGCTTTAATGAGCGCAATTGCCTGTCCCTTTGCCTGTGTTTCCGTAATACGCCCTGACTTCTGCTCAACGTAAACTGCATCAAGCGCCGATACAAGCCCTTCCGTCTGCAGCCGCAGTTCACGATCAAAACGATCCGCCAGTTCCTGACGATACCCTTCATTTGCCGCTTTGTTGTCCTGCACCGTTGAAAAAATAAAATACCCTCCGACCAGCACTGTAGAAACCGTACTAATCCCTATAAGAAGAATCACCAATTTTGCTTTCACTGATTGCAACACACTCATAAAGAACTCCATCCCCTGTTTCTTATTCTTTTTCACTCTTTCACTCTTTGCTAATTCATAAGTAATTCACTTGCCCATAATTATGACAAATTTCAGTAAATTCTATGTAAAAAAGCGCCATACCGACGCTTTTTACAGGTTCAGTCAAATAGTCACAGACTGTTTCTGACAAATTATTTAATAATTCGCCATTTTATAAATTGCAATTGCATCCTCACGCCCGATTGGATGGAATACAGCAACCTTCTTACTGCCATAGTCCGTACACATGTCTGCAAGATATTCCAGGCTTTCCTGCGTCTGTATACCTATTCCAAGCTCAGTAAAACAGGTTGGCATGCCGATTGAGCGAAAGAATTCTTCTGTTTCACGGATTCCCGCACGCGCACGTTCTTCATCTGTACCAGCATTCACGCCCCACACCTTTTCCGCAAATTGTGCGAAGCGGGAAGGCTTATCTTCATAAACATAGCGTGCCCATGAGGCCCATACAGCGGTCAATGAAGCACCATGTGTCACATCAAACTTTCCACTAAGCTCATGGCCCAGTTTATGTGTTGCAAAATCCATAACACGTCCAAGACTTGTAAAACCGTTATGGGACACACTGCCGCACCACATAATTTCACTCATTGCATCATAATCGTGCGGATCGGCAAGTGCCGTTTTTGCATGCGCGATAACATTTTTCAAAAGACCCTCAGCAACGATATCCGTAAAGGCATTGCCTTCTTCCTTGGTAAAATATCGATCCATCGTATGCATCATAATATCCGAAATACCACAGGCAATCTGCTTTTTCGGCAGCGTATACGTAAGCTCCGGATTCATAATCGCAAACTTCGGTCGATTAAAATCTGTATTGATGCCACACTTTTTGCCATTTTCTTCATTTGTAATAACAGCTGAATTACTTGTTTCACTTCCGGCAGCTGCAATCGTGAGAATAACTCCAATCGGTGTAGATTTTTCGATCTTCACCTTACCCAGCCAAATGTCCCAAATATCCACATTGGCATTGGCAATACCATGGGCAATTGCCTTGCTCGTATCAATAACACTGCCGCCGCCTACTGCCAGAATAAAGTCAGCGCCAAAGTCCAGCGCCTCCCGGATACCTTCCCGCACAAGTGAAAGCCGCGGATTCGGCTTTACACCGCCAAGCGCCTTGAAAGCAATTCCCTCATCTGTCAGTTCCTTTTCTATCTTTGCTAAAAGCCCGCTTCGAAGAACACTGCCACCGCCATAGACAACAAACGCCTTCGTCCCGCCATATTTTCTAACCTTCTCTGCTGCTTTTTTTTCCGAACCCTTACCAAAAACAATCTCTGTAGGACAATGATATTCAAAACTTTGCATAACCACGCCTCCTAAAAGTATATAACACCTCAAGTATTCTCTCTTTTCTGCCTTTTTCCTGCAAAGAAGAAGATATCTCTATAGATATTTCCTACAATTTACAATCATTCCTTTGTTCCAAAGACATATACGGTCTGTGAATGATACGTTTCCCCTTTTTTGAGCACTGGCTGTTCAAAATTCGGATGTTCCAGCGCATTAGGAAAATACTGTGACTCAAGACAAAAACCGCAGCGCTTCTTAAAAGCTACGCCATTTTTACCTAATGGCATACCATTAAGATAGTTTCCCGTGTAAAACTGGACACCCGGCAGTGTCGTATACATCGTAAGCGTAATGCCCGTCGTATCCTCAAAGACAAATGCTGTTTTCTTAAGATTGCCATTTACATAGTCGACCGGACAACTCGGATCATATCCAAAAGATCCAATCGTTTCTTCCTTATTGAGCGGTGTATCATTGATAACCCAGTTATGATCATAACCACCAGCAAAGCGCAGCTGATCAAAGTCATCATCAATATGTACCCCCATGCGCATTGGCTGACGGAAGTCAAGGGGTGTTCCCTTTACCGATCGTATATTTCCATTTGGCAGTTTTTCTGCATCAGCTTCCGTATAGGAGTCAGCAAAAAGCTGAAGCGTATGATCAAGAATCGATCCACTCGCATACCCGCCCAAATTAAAATACGTATGGTTCGTAAGATTGCAAATGGTATCTGCATCCGTTGTCGCCGTATAGTCAATACTGAGCTCATTAT
>JBAYAD010000269.1:0-3827 GCA_041669965.1 Selenomonadaceae bacterium | reverse complement strand
GAAATGGCAAGCCCAAACATAAAGACAAGCGATGTAGCAAAATTGCGTGAGGCAGCAGGGAAAAACTTTGTACCATTGCATGATGAGGTTTATTACATGCTTGTGGTATCGCAGAAGTATGCGGAGCTAAGCGATGGTGCATGGGATGTTACATTGGGACCCATTATAAATCTTTGGGGTATAGGAACGGACGCGCAACGCATTCCAACGGATGAAGAAATTAAGGAAAAACTGAAACTGGTGGACTATCATAAAGTACTTTTGCGGGAATCAGACAAGAGCGCAATGCTAATGGAAAAAGGCATGGAAATTGACCTTGGTGGTATTGCCAAGGGTTTTGCCGCAGATGAGGTACGTAAGATTTATAAGAAATACAAAATAGAAAATGGTCTTATCAATCTTGGTTCAAGCACGATGTATGCAATTGGTAAAAATAAAGAAGGCAAGTCCTGGGCTGTTGGCATTAAGCACCCTCGCAAGGATGATAGGAATACGTATCTTGGTGTTATCCATCTGGGGGAAGAGGCACTTTCAACATCAGGTGATTATGAGCGCTTTTTTGAGGAAAATGGCAAACGCTATCATCATATTTTTGATCCTAAGACAGGCTATCCGGCTGACAATGGTGCGATGAGTGATACGATTGTCATTGGCGGTGATGTCACGGATTGTGGAATGCTGTCTGATCTTCTGTCGACAACGGTATTTATTCTCGGACCGCAAAAAGGCATTGCGTTTATTGCGGCTTTGCCAGGAAAAATGGGCTGTGAAATTACGATGAGGAATGGACAGATTTATACAACAAATGATTTCTCAAAGCGCATCCTGAATTTGAATAAGGATTTCAGCTTTAGCTCCCCTTAAAAAGGGAGCTTTTCTATTCGTTACAGCATATTGCTGCAAATGGAAAATGATGAATAAAAACAGACATAGAGAAATTGAATAAACTAACAAATAATGAAGAAAAAAATTATAAAATATTAGATTGTATCAGTTCTCCAGTTTGCAAAACCAGGCAGCTTTTTTATGTGAGGGACGGTAAGGTTTGCAACGAAACCAATGGCAATACCAGTGACGATGCCAACGAGTGCGAGAACAGGTAAATAAAGCCAGAGGAGTGTACTTTGGATGACGGTGACTGCAACGGCGAGCTGGCCGACATTGTGGAAGAAAGCGCCAACAGCACTTACACCGATAATACTAAGTTTGCTTTTACCAAGTTTTCGAATGGTGAGCATAGCCGTAAAGCTTAGAAGCCCACCCGCCAAACTGTAGATGAAGATTGTCGGGCCGCCGCCGAACATGGTTGCGAGCATGATTCGTACAAGGAGAACGAGTAATGCGTCGCGCCAGTGTGGCATTGTATAAAGTGCGATGACTGTAATAAGATTGGCAAGACCAAGTTTGGCACCTGGTGCGATGAAGGGGACAGGAATCATACCCTCAATGACAAAGAGAGCAAGTGACTGCGCGATAAGCAGTCCGAGAAAGACAGTATGAAAGGTTTTGTTCATAAGTGAGATGCTCCTCTTCAAAATGCTGGGATAATGTCATCCTTGTTGGTAGTTCCGTTTGTTTTGACTTCAATCATAAGCTTATGCGGCAGGCAGACAATTATTTGACCAGGCTTTTCAATGAAGCCCATATTAATGCAGATATGATCCGGGCAATCGGCATCAATGATCGCAATTGCAGCATCTTTGATCTCAACAACATTGATGCCCTGTTCGGTAGTAATTGTGAATTCTGTTATTCCGTGGTGTGAAGAAAGCGGTACGGTTTTATAAAGCCTGCCATTTAGTGTGATCTCTGCATACGTTGTGCTGTATTGTTCGGTTTGCTTACTGCCAATAAGCAGCTCAGGAAGAAAAGAAAGGCAGATAAGCAGAGCTATGAGAATGATGTCCCATTTTTTGAGCATAGATGAGAGGCTCCTTTTCAGTGTTTAGGTTTATTATACGTTACTTGTAGTTATGCGGCAATATAAGATGAAAGCAAGTGCTGTAGAATTATTTTTTATCGAATAAAAATCTTTTCATTTTACGCATAACGATGTAAAATAAATAGGTGAAAATCTTAATCAAAACACAACTGAGATTCAGCAGGGAACCTTCGGCTGAATCTTATTTTGCGATATTTTTTAGGGAGTGGAATGAAAATGCCAAAACGTGCAGTATGGGCAGAAATTGATTTGGCGGCAATAAGACACAATATCAGGGAGATTAGAAAGAAAATACATGGCGGGGCAAAGTTTTGTGCGGTTATTAAGGCGAATGCCTATGGTCATGGCGTGATTCCGGTCGCACGGGTTGCCGTAGAAGAAGGTGCGGACTATTTGGCTGTAGCAATACTGGAAGAAGCATTGCAGCTTAGGGATGCAGGCTTTACGCAGCCTATTCTCATCTTAGGCTTTACACCGCTGGAACAGTCGTCGGTGCTGGTTGATCGTGGTATTACACCAGTTATATTTACAATTGAGGCGGCAGAAGCGCTTTCGGCAGAGTCGGTGCGGCAGCATAAGTCGGCAAAGCTTCATCTGGCAATTGATACAGGTATGAGCCGGATTGGTATCCGGCCAGAAGAAGCTGGCGCATTTGCGGCGAAAATCGTGAAGCTTCCAGGGCTTGAAATTGAGGGCATGTTCTCTCATTTTGCATTGGCGGACTGCAGGGATAAGCGTTTTGCCAATGAACAGCTGGCCCGATTCAAGAAGGCAATTGCTGGTATTGAGGCACTGGGCATTCGTATTCCAATCAAGCATCTTGCTAATTCGGCGGCGGCACTCGAGATGCCGGAAGCACATTTTGATATGGTACGTGAAGGCATTACACTGTATGGTCTCTGGCCGTCAAATGAGGTAGAACATGTTGTTGACCTGCACCCGGCAATGACGCTAAAAGCTCGTGTTGCGTATGTGAAGACACTGTATACGGGAGAAACGATTGGCTATGGCTGCACTTGGAAGGCAGCGCGCGAGAGCCGCATTGCTACGCTGCCTATTGGTTATGCCGATGGATATATACGTCTTTTTGCGGGTAAAGCCGTTGTTGAGATAAAAGGGCAGCGGGCACCAATTGTTGGACGTATATGTATGGATCAGTGCATGGTTGATGTCACAGATATTGCAGGAGTTGCAGTTGATGATGAAGTTGTTCTCTTTGGCAGTAAATCGCTTACGACAGATGAAGCTGCCAGCTGGCTCGGCACGATCAACTATGAAATTGTCTGCATGGTTAGCAGCAGAGTGCCGCGAACCTATAAGTGAAATACAGCCTGCGTTTGACAGGCATTTCGTACCTATATTATAATGATGGGATAAGCAGATCGTAAAATTTATGCGCCACAGGCGTTGAATACCTGAATACATGGAGGTTGAGCAGACAGATGCTAGATATTAAATTTGTCAGAGATAATCTGGAAAAAGTACAGACAGCTTTACAAAATCGTCACAGTAAGATGAACCTGAGTGGCTTTAAAGAACTTGAAAAGAAACGGCGTACGATCCTGGGGGAAGTAGAAGTGCTGAAAAATCAGCGCAATACAGTTTCCAAACAGATTAGTGAAATGAAGAAAAATAAGGAAAATGCAGACAATCTTGTAGGCGAAATGCGCAAAGTCGGCGAGCAGATCAGTGCATTTGATAATGACCTTAAAGAAGTCGAAATGGGCCTGCGCGAAATCATGTTAAACATCCCAAATGTGCCGAATGATGATGTTCCGGTTGGTAAAGATGAAAACGATAACCCGGAAGTCCGCAAATGGGGCGAACCAAAGCAGTACGATTTTATACCAAAACCACACTGGGAAATTGGTGAAGATCTTGATAT
>JBAYAD010000268.1:0-3848 GCA_041669965.1 Selenomonadaceae bacterium | reverse complement strand
GCTGCTTCTCGGCCAATAACACGGCCAGCAACAAGATCGAATTGTCTTGCCGTTTGTTTGTAGCCCAGCAGCGCCCGTAATCGCGCATTTTCCGAAGCAAATTCATTTGCCTGGCTGTTTTGAACACGCAACTGTTCAACTTCATTTTTAAGCATTTTATTTTGTCGATGTACTGTAATTATCTCCCAAACATTTGAAGAAACATACTGTATCTGATTGCCTACCCATGAAGTGACCCCCTGAAACGGAGCCAGTACAGTCGTCACTACACGACTGCTCAAAGGAACAGTAAATCTGCCACGTGCAGCAAAAAAGATCAGGCAAAAGACACTGACTGCGACAACAACAACAATCCATATTTTTCGACTGGAATCTCTATCCCTTCTGACTCTGCTCATTGTCTTAGCTTTTTCGTAGTCATAACTACGCGTTTCAGAAGTTCAATATTTTCCAGAGACTTACCCGTCCCCTCACCAACACAGGAAAGAGCATCCTCCGCTACAAGCACAGGCATGCCCGTTTCATGGCTCAGAAGCTTATCAAGATTCGTCAATAATGCGCCCCCACCTGTCATCATAATACCATGATCCATAACATCAGCGGCAAGCTCTGGCGGAGTCTTTTCTAATGTACTCTTTACTGCATCAATGATTTTAAAAATCGGTTCATTCAGTGCATCTCTAATTTCACTGGCTTTTATTTCCAGTGTCTTCGGCAAACCACTAACAAGATCGCGGCCGCGGATATCCATTTTCTGATCATGATCCATCACAACAATTGCTGATCCAATCGTAATCTTAATTGCTTCTGCGGTACGCTCACCAATCATAAGATTGTACATGCGCTTAATATACTGCACAATTGCCGAATCCATTTCATCTCCACCAATACGAATTGAGCGGCTCGTTACAATACCACCAAGTGAAATTACAGCAATCTCGGTTGTACCGCCACCAATATCAACAACCATACTTCCGGTAGCTTCTTCTACCGGAAGACCTGCACCAATCGCTGCTGCCATCGGTTCTTCAATAAGATACGCTTCACGCGCACCCGCTTGCTGTGCTGCATCAATAACTGCACGCTTTTCAACTTCCGTTACACCAGAAGGGACGCCAATTACGACACGTGGGCGAACAACAGATTTTGTATTCATTGCTTTACGAATAAAATATTTAAGCATTGCCTGCGTTACATCAAAATCAGCAATGACACCATCTCTCATTGGTCTTATAGCAACGATATTTCCTGGTGTACGGCCAATCATTTGCTTTGCTTCTTCACCAACGGCCAGTACCTCACCATTTTCACGTTTAATTGCAACAACGGAAGGTTCACGCAACACAATCCCCTTACCTTTTACATGTACTAAAGTATTCGCGGTCCCGAGATCAATACCCATATCGCGTGACAAACCACCAAAAAGATTCCACATTTTAAAAAAAGTCTCCCTTCATAATAAACCCATAAGCATTCCTATTTTACCATACCTTTTTCTTTTAAGCTAATATATTTATCATCACCAATAATTATATGATCCAATACTGGAATATCCATGATTTTCCCAGCCTTTACAAGGCGCTCCGTAACCAAAATATCTTCACGGCTTGGTGATGGATCACCACTTGGATGATTATGCAAAAGAATGACAGAAGCTGCTGCATTCTGAATTGCTTCACGAAAAACCTCACGTGGATGTACAATAGATGCGCTTAAACTGCCAATCGACACCACATGCACAGACAAGACATGGTTTTTCGTATTCAGTAGCATGACAGCAAAGTGTTCCTTTGTTTCATAGCGAAACCTTGGCATAACATAGACAGCTGCATCTTCCGGTCCATGAATAACATAACGTTTTTCCGAGACTTTTTCAGATAGCCGGCGCCCCAATTCGACAGCAGCAATAATGGTTGCTGCCTTCGCGTCTCCAATTCCTTTGATCCCCGACAACTCACCTGGGGACATATGCATAATCGAAAGAATACCTCTTTCCTTATACATTGCCAAAACCTTTTCTGCCAAATGAAGTACAGAATCTTCTCTTGTCCCCGTGCGTAGAAGAATTGCGAGAAGTTCAGCATTACTCAATACAGTTGCGCCCTTTACCAAAAGCCTTTCCCTTGGTCTCTCATCTTCTGGTAAATACCTCACCATTGTCATCATATAAATTGACCCCCGCTTCCTTTGCAAGCACAGTCAAGCAATACAGCGGCAATCCAACAACATTTGAATAGCAACCCTCTATCCTTTCGATAAAAGCTGCTGCCCGTCCTTGAATCGCATATGCTCCAGCCTTATCAAAAGGCTCTTTCGATGCAATATAATCATCGATAACCGTATCGGACAATACACAAAACTTTACCTTTGTCGTCACAACATCTGTCCATATACCATTTCCCCTCACAAGTGCAATACCTGTAGAAACTTCATGAATATTTCCTGATAATATTTTCAACATTCGCCTTGCATCATACGCATTTGCGGGCTTTCCATAGATATGACCCTCCAGAGAAACAACCGTATCTGCACCAAGAACTGATGCGGCGGTCTTTGCTGCAACATCCATTGCTTTCAGGCGTGCATTACGAATAACAACCTTCTCCGGCAACAGATCCTGCCGCATTTCTTCAGTCGCATCACTTACCATCACCTTAAACTTGCAGCCAATCTGTTCTAAAAGCTTTTTACGTCTAGGTGATGCTGATGCCAAAATAATCACCTTTTATTCCTCAATCTTAATATTTTTTGAATAAAACAATCGCTAAAATAATTCCAAGAATACTCATAAGATTCGGTGCAAAGGAAATACCTATTTGCAACTTTATCACATAAAGATTAATAGATGCTGGTGCCATATCAAATACGGGATACGTCTGCACAAGATAGGGAACAAGTCCACTCAATGCCTCTATATTCCTCATAATCTCTCCAAGTATACCACCGAGAACTGCTCCAACAATAACAAAGAGGATACAGGTTCCATAACTTCTACCAAATTTACTCAATACTTTCCCTCCAAACAAGAAACTATTTAATTTCTACCGGCAACTTTATAAATTCTACCAAGTAAACAATTTTTCCTACTATTTACTATATTTCTTTCAAATACAGCGAAGTAATTATATCATAAAACAACCCGTAAAACTACTATAATTCAGCTTATTTCTTCAAAAAAAGAACTACTTTACAGACATTTCATCTATAAAATAGTTTTTTATTCTTCTAGTCATAAATAACGAAAATAAATATATATGGAGGACAACAAAATCGTCAATAACATAATTGGAAACCCAACTACAAAATAACGCTTAAAGGAAATATTTATACCACGTTCTGCCGCCATGCCAGCAACAATAAGATTTGCTGATGCACCAACAATTGTTCCATTACCACCAAGACAGGCTCCAAGTGAAAGACTCCACCAAATTGGGTCAAGATTCGTAATACCCATATTCCCCATATCCTGAATCAACGGTATCATTGTCGCCACAAACGGAATATTGTCAAGGAAGGATGACGCAAGTGCGCTAAGCCATAAAATCAGCATTGATGTCTGTGTTACATTCCCGCCTGTAATTTTCATACCTTCCTCCGCTATAATACGAATGATGCCCGTTTCAATCAAACCGCCGACAGCTACGAACAAACCAATAAAGAAAAAGATTGTCGTCCACTCCACCTTACCCAAAACATGTTCTGTAAAAGAATGATCACGTCCAGCAATAAGAAGCAGAATAAACGCTCCGCTAAGTGCCACAATTGAAGATTCTATCTGCAAAATCTGATGCAGAAAGAAAAAGAGGATTGTCAAGCCCAGTACAGTCAGACACTTTACAAGAAGCTTT
>JBAYAD010000267.1:0-3869 GCA_041669965.1 Selenomonadaceae bacterium | reverse complement strand
AACTGAATTTGGCCGCTCTTTACAGCTTCGATTGCCGGCTTTGCCAAAGATTCCATCTTGACAAACCACTGCTTCGACACAAGTGGTTCTATTGTCGTATGGCACCGTGAGCAATGGCCCACAGCATGTTCATGTTCTTCGACCTTGACAAGAACTCCTGCTTCTTTGAGCTCTTCAACCAGTTTTTTACGACATTCATAGCGATCCATAGCAGCATATTTGCCAGTGCTTTTTGCCATTGTTCCATCATTTTCGATGATTTTAATCTTTTCAAGATGATGGCGCTGACCCATTTCAAAATCATTCGGGTCATGCGCTGGTGTAACCTTGACAGCCCCTGTCCCAAACTTTGGATCAACATAGGAATCAGCAAACAGCGGGATACGACGGTTGACAATTGGCAGAATAAGCATCTTTCCGACAAGAGACTTATAACGTTCATCATCCGGATGAACAGCAACACCTGTATCGCCAAACATTGTTTCCGGACGCGTCGTTGCAATCTGTACATATTCATCTGTTCCTTCAATTTTATAGCGAAGATGCCAAAGACTTCCAGCCTCATTTTCATGATCGACCTCGATATCACTAAGCGCGGTATTACAACGCGGACACCAGTTTGTAATACGTGTGCCTTGATAAATAAGACCCTTTTCATATAGACGGACAAATACTTCACGTACAGCCTTTGAGCAGCCCTCATCCATCGTAAAGCGCTCACGCTCCCAATCACAAGAAGAGCCAAGGGTCCGCAACTGATACATGATTCGGCTGCCAAACTTTTCTTTCCATTCCCAGACACGTTCCAAAAACTTCTCACGACCAAGATCATAGCGCGTCTTGCCTTCCTTGCGCAGGGCTTCCTCTACCTTTGCCTGCGTAGCAATACCAGCATGATCGCAGCCTGGCATCCAAAGTGTGTTATACCCCTGCATACGACGCCAGCGAATGAGTATATCCTGCAGTGTAGTATCCATCGCATGCCCCATATGAAGCTGCCCCGTTACATTCGGAGGTGGAATAACAATGCTGTACGGTTTTTTGCTTTTATCGACTTCGGCATGAAAAAATTTGTTTTCTTCCCAGTATTCGTACCATTTCTTTTCAAAAGTTTTCGGATCATAGACCTTTGGAATATTATTCTCTTCCATCAAAAATCCCCCTTACGTTGTTGTTATAAACTTTTATAAACAAAAATCTCCTTCATCCAAAAGGACGAAAGAGATTACTTTCGTGGTACCACCTAAATTTTCCCACAAAAACGGGACTTATTGCCATAACGCTGCACGTGCGTCTGTACCTACTCCTACTTCGGCCCAGCGGCTCCAAAGCTACCTTCCGCAAAATCAGCAGAGAAATCTCCCAGCCATGGATTTCCTCTCTAAGCCACTGTCGTCTGCGTACTCTCTTCTTCATTGCCTTTTTATCTTTAAACAAAAACCCCCACACATGTGGAGGTCATCTTATTAAATTGGTGCGGATGAAAGGACTTGAACCTTCACGTCATGGACACCAGATCCTAAGTCTGGCGCGTCTGCCAATTCCGCCACATCCGCATAACTGATTCATTAATCAGCTTTTATATAATATCACAGAGACTACCACTCTGTCAATCACCATTTTTTTCATCTTCCGTCAATAAGGTTTCAAGCCGTACAACGCTGAGGTCTTTTTCCGAATAAAGTATAATCCCATGAGCTGCAAGAATTGCCGCACATATACCGTTGCCTTTTACTTTTTTACCAGTAAAAGAACCATCATAGATATCATGTACACCGCAAGATGGGCTGTTTTCTTTGAGAATTGCATATTTCACATTATAGGCATTTGCAATTTTCAGTACCTTATCCGCACCATTATAAAAAAACCTCGTGACTTCCTGTCCTTCCTTGTTTTTCACAATTGCCTTGCCCGCAAAAATCTTTTTATTCGTCCGCTTAACAATCTCCGCCGGCGGACGCGGCACAGGCATCTGTCCAAAACACTCCGGACAAATTGCGATAAACCTGCCGCGTTCATTATACTTTAACAAAAGCTCATTTGGGTTTGAGCCCCCATCATATTTTATCTTATGACCCAAAAGACATGCACTTACCAAAATCATTTACTTACTCGCTTCCTTAACATTTAAAAGGCTTTACTTTTACTCCGATTACCTCAACCAGCGAAGTAAAATTATCTATATGCAGTTTTTTTCCAGCAAAAAGTGGAATTGCTGCACATGTCCGTGCATCATCAAGCGCATTATGATGATTAAAATCAATGTGCAAATGGCTGCCTACCGTATCCAGTTTATGATTCTCAAAATCCGGCCAAACTTTACGGGCAATGCTTACCGTGCAGCAATGAGAAAATAATGGCGCTGCTAAATGATTTTCATTCAGTGAATATTTCAAAACGCTCATATCAAATTGGGCATTATGCGCAATGACAATCCGATTCTCCAGACGCTTCTTGAGTTCCGGCCAAATATCAACAAAAGTCGGCTTATCTCTTACATCGGCTGGTGTAATTCCATGAACCTGAATATTAAAATAATTAAACTTCATATTTGGCGGCTTTATAAGTGCATAGTAAGAATCATAAACCTTACCATCCTTAACCTCAACGATAGCAACACTGCAAGCAGAATTACGACTGCTGGTTGCCGTTTCAAAATCGATTGCTGCAAAATTCATCATAGTCATTTATTCCTTCTTGTAACATAAACTTGTTTCACTGTATTAGAAAATAAAAGCAGAAGGCATAATTGCCCTCTGCTTTTATCATAACTTACTTTCTATCATTCGTCCAGTCTAAGAGAAATAAATCCCCTCAGCTGCGTTTTTCTTTAAGATATTCATCAATTGCTACAGCCGCTTTTTTCCCAGCACCCATAGCAAGAATAACCGTTGCTGCACCTGTTACAATATCGCCACCAGCAAACACTCCCGGTTTCGTTGTTGCGCCCGTTTCATCATCAGCAATGATATTGCCATGTTTCGTAGTATCCATCCCCGGAGTCGTTGATGCAACAATCGGGTTAGGCCCTTGTCCTATCGCGACAATGACCGTATCTACCTCAATATTAAATTCCGATCCAGGAACTTCAATTGGCCGGCGGCGACCGGAAGCATCCGGCGCACCAAGTTCCATTTTGACACAGCGAAGCTGTTTAACCCAGCCCTGATCATCGCCTAGTACTGCAACCGGATTGTTCAAAAGACGGAAGTCAATACCCTCTTCTTTCGCATGGTGAACCTCTTCACGACGGGCAGGAAGTTCCTCCTCGCCACGGCGGTAAACAATATAGACATGTTCTGCACCAAGGCGCAGCGAGGTACGTGCTGAGTCCATCGCAACATTTCCACCACCAATGACAGCAACGTTTTTACCAACGCGAATCGGCGTTGCATGCTTGGGGAACTCATAGGCTTTCATGAGATTACAACGTGTAAGGAATTCGTTTGCCGAGTATACACCATT
The DNA here is from genome assembly GCA_041669965.1 of Selenomonadaceae bacterium. Lineage (GTDB taxonomy): Bacteria > Bacillota > Negativicutes > Selenomonadales > Selenomonadaceae > UBA1792. The sequence goes on along the minus strand of JBAYAD010000267.1, from coordinate 404 downwards.
AAGGTTTTCTCCCGGAATATCCATAAAGCGCGGCAGGCCGGCACCTGTTGCAACAAACACAGCACCGAAGCCCTCTTCTTTCATAAGTTCATCTACCGTAAAAAGCTTACCCGCAACCGAATTGACCTCAATATCGACGCCCATCTTTTTAAGGTTATCAATTTCAACTTTAACGATTTTATCCTTTGGCAGTCTGAATTCAGGGATACCATAGGAAAGCACACCACCTGCGGTATGAAGTGCTTCAAAAATTGTAACCTTATAGCCCTTCTTTGAAAGCTCCCCTGCAGCAGAAAGTCCGGCAGGGCCTGCTCCAATGATGGCAACCTTCTGCGCATCTTTTGCGTAGACAATTGACTTGGTTTCTCCACCCTTTTCCATGCTATAGTCAGCCGCAAAACGTT
>JBAYAD010000266.1:0-3884 GCA_041669965.1 Selenomonadaceae bacterium | reverse complement strand
CAGTTTCTATTATACAGCTAAGATTCATAAAATTTCAAGAGCAAATCACATATTTCCTCTTATTTTTTTATAAATAGAATAAATCCCAATAGGAAACCCGATCAAAATCCCTATTATTTTACCATAAGGCCCTATATTAAAGCATTCATCTGCCTTGCTACCTAAAAAAATACAAATGCCAATGACAGCCACAAGATAAAAACCGACACCTCCAAGAATTGAAAAAGCCTGAACAGCCTGTCGTAATCCCGCGTTTTTGTTATTGTTCTTGTTTCTTTTGCTGTTCATTCCCCTGTTCCTCCATAATTTTAATCTATGATAAAATAATAAATCAATGTATTTTTTTAATTATATTTTACAAAAAAATCATTATACCTCAACTGTGTTTTTATCCATAATCCAGTAAGGAGCTATCACTTTGTGACAGCCCCTGCTCTTATGCCTTAAATCTATCCGGTTTTTCACTCGTAAGACCATAATGGTAAAGAATTGCCTGAATAATACGTCGTGCTGCCTGTCCATCCCCATAAGGATTACATGCAGTTGACATGCTTTCATATTCCTTTTCATCTGTAAGAAGCTGTTTGGCTTCTTCGTAGACACGCTGACGATCTGTACCAATAAGTTTTACCGTACCTGCTGTTACAGCTTCCGGACGTTCTGTCGTATCGCGCAGCACAAGAACAGGCTTGCCAAGCGCCGGGGCTTCTTCCTGTACGCCACCCGAATCTGTGAGAATAAGATAGGATCGATGCATAAGATTGGCAAATGGTTCATAGTTAAGCGGATCAATGAGATGAACCTTATCCAGGCCGCCGAGTTCCTCATTAACAACCTCACGTACCTTCGGATTTTTATGAACAGGAAAAATAACTTCTACATCGTTGAATTCCTCTGTAAGCTTTTTAAGTGCCTTATATACATGTCGCATCGGCTCCCCAAGATTTTCCCGGCGATGTGTCGTCACGAGAATAATACGTTTACTTTTATAATCAATATTTCGAAGAAGTTCATTTTTAAAAACAAAATCATCGCGCACAGTCTTATGTAGTGCATCAATTACTGTATTGCCTGTCACAAAGATCGCTTTATCATCAATACTCTCTGCCAGGAGATTTTCTCTCGCCGTTGTTGTCGGAGCAAAATGTAAATCCGTAAGCGATGCTGTGAGTTTACGATTCATCTCTTCCGGAAACGGCGAGTATTTGTTATGTGTGCGAAGACCCGCTTCCACATGCCCGACTGCCGTCTGGTGATAGTAGGCTGCAAGTGCTCCGGCAAAGGTTGTTGTAGTGTCACCATGTACAAGCACGATATCCGGTTTTTCCTCCGTCAGTACCTTATCAAGTCCCATCATTGCCCGTGTTGTAATATCAAAAAGAGTCTGTCCTGCGGCCATAATATCAAGATCATAATTCGGCTTTATCCGGAAAAGATGCAGTACCTGATCAAGCATATCACGGTGCTGCGCCGTAACAGCTACAACAGGTATAATCATATCCGAGTGCTTTTCCAGTTCCAGTACAATCGGTGCCATCTTAATTGCTTCCGGCCGTGTGCCAAAAACCGTCATTACTTTTATTTTTTTCTTCATAAAAATCTCCTTTTCCCGTCATTACTTCTGGTGTTTTATATATGATAATCCTTTACCACAAAAACTGCCTGCCTTGCATGCCTTTTCTATGACGGATTTATACATCGATTTAGTAACATAAATTACAAAAGAGGCAGGTTCATCACCTGCCCGCTTCATGCTATTTGTTATTTAATTTTATCTCATCAATGCGTTTCTGCCGACTTCTTTGCAGTAAAAATCCCCAATTTCTTTGCTCCCAAAAGAACAGTTGCTACCACGACCACCACAATAGCAATCGCCACGCCACTGCTGACCTCTGTAAGTGCAATCGCACTGAGTCCGAGTAAACCGCTAATCACATACATAAGCAAAACTGCCTGACGCTGTGTAAACCCCAGATCAAGAAGGCGATGGTGAAGATGTCCCTTATCCGGTTTAAAGATTGGCACTCCCCCACGATAACGTCGAACAATCGCAAACGCCGTATCGAGAATTGGCAGCCCAAGTGCAAGAATCGGCACAATAAGTGCAATCGTTGCAGCACTTTTCACTGCTCCGATAATAGAAATACCTGCAAGCATGAATCCAAGAAACATGCTTCCTGTATCACCCATAAAAATACGAGCCGGGTTAAAATTGTAGTGCAGAAAACCAAACGCAGCCCCTGCCAATGCAGCTGTAAGCACTGCCACAAAAACAATATCCTGCTGCAATGCCACAAGTAAAATTGTAACTGCTGCAATCGTTGATACCCCTGCAGCAAGCCCATCAAGCCCGTCAATAAGATTTACTGTATTCGTCAGTCCCACAACCCAAAAAATAGTTATCGGAATCGCCAGATATTCAAAATAAAAAAATTCTCCAAATGGATCTGTGACAAAATCTATTCTTATATCAAATGCAACCAGTACGCAGGCTGCCACGATCTGACCTACAAGCTTCACCTTCGCTGGCAGATTTCTATAATCATCAATAATTCCAATAATCACAATGACACTGCCACCCAAAAGCAGACCTGTGAGACCATGAATCATATCATCTGAAAGATCCATCATCCCACTAACGATAAGTACCGATACCATGAAAGCTATATAAATTCCAATACCGCCGATACGTGGAATTGGCTTCTTATGTACCTTACGAGGATCCGGTGCATCCATTGCTCCCGTTCGTCCTGCCAAATAAATAACCCCTGGCATTATAATATATGCAATAACCAATGCAATAAGAAACGCCAAAACATAATTCGGCATATAAATCGCACCCCTTTTCTTTACAACAAACCAATTGTACATCACAAGCATTGACCTGTCAACGAAAATCCATCGCTAAAATCCATGATAATACAAGTATATCAAACCTCTTTTTTATCTTTCACTTGATTTAATTTAGAACAGATACAAATCAACCCTGCTTTTAAAAACGCATCCACGTTGAGAAGGAATACTGCAAAAAATGCAGAATTTTAGAAAGTAAGGAATTTTTAGCGAAATCACTAATTTTATAAGGAGTTAATGTATATGAGTTTAAAAGTAAAAATGCTTTCCTTTATTCTTTTACCTGTCATTCTTTTGACAAGCCTTCTGAGTTTTTATTCATACTACACAGCGAAGAATGCTTTACAGACACAGATTGTTCAGGCAAACAATTACACAATGCACTATTACAGCGAACAAATAAATGAAGTTTTTCTTGAAAAGGAAGCTCTTTTGCGCCAGCTTGCACTTACTGCCGTGGGTAAAGAGCCAAAAGATCTTAAATTGCTTGCTGAACAGACAAAGATGGCAGCCGGCAAAACCAATCTTGATTTTATGATTGCGTTGGAAGACGGTTCTTATGTGAGCACAAGCAACGACGCCTTCCCTGCCGACTTCAACCCGCGCGTACGTGGTTGGTACAAGGCCGTCATCGCCAAAAACGATGTTTTCTACACAGATGTCTATGAAGATGCCGCTTCAAAAAAGCTTGTTGTCAGCCTTTCCAAACGCATTTCAAGCAACGGAAAAACGCTTGGTGCTATCTGTGATGATATTGATCTTAGCGCAATTATTGATAAAGCTGCTACGATGACCGTTGGAAAAACCGGCTATGTATTTATTGTCAGCCAAAAAGGAAATTTCATTAGTCATCCATCTTTTAAGGCAACTGATAATATCACTACCGTTGATAACGGATCACTTAAGGACTTTTTTACAAAAGCCCAGCAAAGCAAAGATGGTATCCTTGAAACCATTCCTTATAATGGTACAGACCGCATTTACGGCTCCATACCGATTGGCAATACCGGTTGGCTGCTCTGTACCTCTGT
>JBAYAD010000265.1:0-3889 GCA_041669965.1 Selenomonadaceae bacterium | reverse complement strand
GAAGAAACAATAATAAAAAAAGAGCAAGTTATTATTATGTTGAATCGACGAGGTTTTTCGACATTTATTATGTGCCGTTCCTGCGGATATGTTGTAAAATGCAAAGAATGTGGTATGCCGCTTGTTTATCATAAAAACGGAAGGCTTATGTGTCATCATTGCGATATTGGTGCTGACGTGCCAGATGTTTGTCCTGAATGTGGAAGCCGTTATATCAAATACTTTGGTTCAGGAACAGAAAAACTGGAGCACGAGTTAAAAGAAGTTGTTCCTTCGGCGCGTGTCATTCGAATGGATCGTGATACGACTACGGGAAAGTTTGCCCACACACATATTCTTGAAGATTTTAAAGCACGTAAGTACGATATATTGTTAGGAACACAGATGGTTGCAAAAGGTCACGATATACCAAATGTAACAGCAGTGGGGATTATAAGTGCGGATTCAAGTTTGAATATGCCAGACTTTCGAGCAGCCGAGCGTTGTTTTATGCTGATTACACAAACGGCTGGCCGCGCTGGGCGAGGAAGGGTTCGTGGGAAAGTTGTCGTGCAGAGTTATAATCCAGAGCACTATGCAGTTTGCTGTGGAATAAATCAGGATTACGAGAGTTTTTATCGTGAAGAATTAGCTATGCGCAAACAGCTTTTTTATCCACCGTATAGTCAGCTTATAAAGCTTGTTGTTCAACATAAGAAAGAAGAAAAAGCTTTTGAGGAAGCAATCGAACTAGTTGACGCCTTTAAAAACAATTTTAGTAAGACGACTGATCATAGAATTATTGGTCCGGCACCAGCGATGATTGCAAATTTTCGTGGTATATATCGAGTAAATCTTCTCATTAAAACAAAGGAGTTAACGATTATGCGGGAGTTTTTACGAAAGCAGCGGGTTCATTTACGAACAAATATCACAGTAGATATTAATCCGTTGAGTGTAATGTAGCTTTTTATTGGATTTTTATTGTGTAATGTGATAAAATTTATAGATATATGTATTATTGGGAGGAATAGAAATGGCTTTATTGGAAATAAAAAAAGCGGGTGCAATAATACTAAAACAAGTATGTGACCCGATCGATAAAGTGGACAGTAAAATAAAGAAGTTGTTGGATGATATGGCAGAAACAATGTATGAGGCGCAGGGTGTCGGTTTAGCAGCACCACAAGTCGGAGTACCAGTCCGTGCTGTCGTTATTGACGTTGGAGATGGCATACTTGAACTTATTAATCCTGTTATTGTCCGACGTGAAGGAGCAGAAATTGATACAGAAGGATGTTTAAGTATTCCCAATATATTTGGTGAAGTTGAACGTTCAGTTAAGGTTACTGTAGAATATTTGAACCGTCGTGGCAAAAAACAAAAAACAACAGGAACAGGCCTTTTGGCACGCTGTATTCAGCATGAACTTGATCATTTAGAAGGAATTCTTTTTATTGATATTGCAAAAAGTTTAAAACAGGGGGAATCTGCATGAAAAATCTCAAGGTGATTTTTATGGGAACACCTGACTTTTCTGTACGGTCTCTGGAAGAGCTGCAAAAAAACTGTGAAGTCATTGCTGTTGTTACGCAACCGGACCGTCCACGCGGGCGCGGACAAAAACTTACATTTTCACCAGTTAAAACTTTTGCTTTAGCAAATGGTTTGACTGTTTATCAGCCCGAAAGACTAAAGACACTGGAATTTGAAAAAAAGCTTTCCGATATGCATCCGGATCTTATTGTTGTTGTAGCTTTTGGACAGATATTGTCTCAAACGATACTCGATATCCCTTCGCTTGGCTGTATCAATGTACATGCATCATTGCTGCCATATTACCGTGGTGCTGCACCAATACACTGGTCAATTATTAATGGAGAAACAAAAACTGGTGTTACAACAATGTTTATGGATGCCGGACTTGATACGGGTGATATGATTTTGAAGAAAGAAGTTGCTATTACACCAGAAATGACAACAGAAGAGCTGCATGATCAGCTCATGAATGTGGGTGCAGCACTTCTTATGAATACGGTACGGCAACTTGCAGAGGGAACAGTTTCCCGGGAAAAACAAGATGGGTCAATCTCAAACTATGCGCCACTTTTGACAAAAACCACGGGGCGAATTGATTGGAATAAATCGGCAATTGCTATTCATAATCTTGTTCGTGGACTTAATTCCTGGCCTGGAGCTTATTGTTTGTTTAATGGAGAAAAACTTAAAATTTGGCGAACTCGCACCATAGACCAAAAATGTTCTTCCATTCCGGGGGGGATTGTTCAACTAACAAAAGAAGGTTTTCTTGTTGGTACTGGGGATGGTTTATTAGAGGTTCTTGAGCTTCAGGTGCCAAATAAACGAAAAATGGCGGCAAATGATTATATAAGGGGATATGGGTTAACACTTCATACGAGGCTTGAATAGAGGGGTTCTAATGAATGAATTATTACAACGACCACATAAGCGGCTTTTTCTGGCACTTTTATGTATCAGTCTATTATGTATGGCATTTTTAAGTTATGCAGTTTGGCGGATAAGCTATCTTGGTCTCATGGAAATTCATACTTATTTACCGCATATTCTTGGAATGTTATTTACAATTGTTTTTTTGTTTGCGGGAGTTGGCATACTGAGTATGGTGGGCGCAATTCTTGGGCTGCCGCCATTAAAGATTTTTCAAAAACAAACGTATGGAATCATCAATTTGTTATTTCCTCTTGCAATTTTGCTGGGGAAAATGTTTGGGGTTAATCGCCGACGCATTGAACGTTCTTTTGTTGCTGTGAGCAACCAGATTATTCATCAACAAAACATAAAGGTACTGGCAAACCAATTGCTTGTTGTTACACCACATTGTCTGCAACTGGCATCATGTCCACATAAAATTACACAAGATCCGAAAAATTGTCAGCGTTGTGGCAGATGTAATATTGGTGCACTTGTTACGCTTTCTGAAGAAATTGGTTTTCATTTTTTTGTTGTAACAGGTGGAACCCTTGCACGTCAAACGGTAAAAAAAATTAGGCCTAAGGCTGTTTTGGCTATTGCCTGCGAACGTGACCTTACTAGTGGAATACAAGATATTTACCCTTTGCCAGCCGTTGGGGTCTTTAATATCCGGCCAAATGGTCCCTGCTATAATACGAAAGTTGATATTGACCTTGTACGAAAAGAAATACAGTGTTTTTTATTGGATGATAGAAAAGAAAAGGATGATTAAATGGATGCACGCGAAATTGCGCTAAAAATACTAAATGAGGTCCATGTGAATGATGCCTATGCAAATGTTGCCTTATCGCGTGAGCTTCGCCGTGAACGACTTTCTGAGCAGGATCGACGATTTGTTACCGAGCTGGTCTATGGTGCTGTTAAAGCTGGGGCTACTTTAGACTGGATGATACGGCGCTATGTGAATCGGCCATTAAAGAAAATACCACCGATTATTTGTGATGTTCTCCGCCTGGGGATGTATCAGATCTTTTTTATGGATAAAGTTCCTGCTTCAGCCGCTTGTAATCAAGCAGTTGAGTTGACGAAAAAATATGGGCATGCTGGAACGGTGAAGTTTGTTAACGCAGTATTACGAACGGCAATTCGAGAACCTGAAAGGGCAGATTTTCCTGATGGAAAAGGTAAGTCCACAGAAAACCTAGCGCTTCGCAGCCAACATCCTGAGTGGCTTGTAAAAAAATGGATTCGTCAATTTGGCTTTGATGAAACTGTACAATTATGTGATTTTGATAATGAAAGTGCAATATTGTCCTTGCGAACGAATACGTTGAAGACAGAACGAAGTACTCTCTTGCAACAACTTGCTGATGAGGGCGCAGTTTGCTATGAATCTGAAAGAACAACAGAAGGAATTCTTTGTACGGAACATGCTTCTCTTGACCATATGGCTTCT
>JBAYAD010000264.1:0-3896 GCA_041669965.1 Selenomonadaceae bacterium | reverse complement strand
ATTCACGGCCTGCCTAACCCTGGTTATAATATCCCAGTCAGCCCGACCACTATAGTACGCCTCGCGTGTCCGACCATGAACAGCAATGGCATCCATACCTGCCTTTTCAGCAAGCTTTGCCATCTCAATGACATTTACGTGTGCATCATCCCAACCCTTGCGCATCTTTACAGTCACTGGCAGCGTTACCGCTTCACGCAGTGCACACAGAATCTCATAGGCCTGCTGTGGTGTGCGCATAAGCGCCGCCCCTTCATGATTCTTAATGATTTTTGGGGCCGGACATCCCATATTAAAGTCAATGATATCTGCACAGCCAAGACTCTCAATATATTTTGCCGCCTCTGCAACACTTTCCGGCTCCTCACCGAAGATCTGCATTGCTATTGGCCGCTCAGCTGCCTCCGTCCTGAGCATCTCGATCGTATGCTTGTTGCGATAATTTATTCCTTTGTCACTTACCATTTCCGAATATACCAGTGTACAGCCCATCTCCCGTGCCAAGATACGATACGGTATGTCCGTAACCCCTGCCATCGGTGCAAGAAAAACCGGAACTGAAAATTCGAGATTTCCTATAAACATGAAATTAAAAACTCCTATACATTTCTTTCATAAAGCACCCGAAGCCCTGTAAGCGTAAGGAAATGATCAAGCTTATCAATCGTCTTTGATTCCTTAGCAATCATACGGGCAAGACCTCCCGTCGCAACAACCGTCATTTCCTGTGCCATCTCAGCCTTGATGCGGCGTACAATCTCATCAATCTGTCCGACAAAGCCAAAAATGATCCCCGCCTGCATACTTGTTATCGTATTTCGGCAGATAACAGATTTTGGTGTTACAAGTTCAATACGTGGCAGCTTCGCTGCACGCTGAAAAAGTGCCTCTGTTGAAATACCAATTCCCGGAGCAATTGCCCCGCCAAGATAGTCGCCATGGGCATCAACCACATCAAAAGTCGTTGCTGTACCAATATCAATAACAATAAGAGGTCCGCCATACTGTTCAAAAGCGCCAACCGTGTTCACAATACGGTCTGCCCCTATTTCACGCGGATTTTCATACTTTAGACGTATGCCCGTCTTGATTCCCGGCCCAACAACAAGCGGTCTCATATGAAAGTAGCGCTCACACATCTTGATAATTGGTACGACAAGCGGCGGTACAACCGATGAGATAATAATTGCATCAATATCTGTCATACGAATTCCCTGATAACGAAAAAGATTATTGATGAGCATTCCATACTCATCCCCTGTCTTCTGTCGGTCCGTCGAGATCCGCCAGTGCTTCAACAACTTCTTTCCTTCATATGTTCCCAATACGATATTGCTATTACCAATATCAAAAACTAAAAGCATTTCATTTCCTCCAATGGCTCTGCTATGTTTTATATTCTATAGATTTATCACAACATAACGGACAAGTACCCAATTTTCTTTAAGCCGATAATTATCGATGAATTTTTCTTAATGCCTTACTGCACAAAACTCCATGAGAAATAACTTTTATTTCCGCGGACGAATCGATACATCCCCCGCAAGTACCCGTCGGATTCCTGCAGTTGTTTCGACGAGCAGTGCACCATCATCGTCAATATCCACAGCCTTACCGGCAAAGGTCTCATTAATACCAATGACATTGACTTCCTGACCAAGCGTCACTGAGTACTTCTTCCACTCCTCAAGAATCGGCACAAAGCCATCTGTCTGTGCTGTTTCATAGAGCTTTTCGAGTTCGTAAAGAAGTTCATTCAAAATTTCCAACCGTGGCAAACGCTCACCTTTCATGATCGAAAACGATGTCGCAAGATCTTTTATCTCATCGGGAAAGTCATCACGCGCAATATTCACATTGATTCCCATACCAATAATAATATAATTGACACGATCCATCTCAGCATTCATTTCTGTGAGAATACCAACAAGTTTCTTACCCTCAAACAGAATATCGTTCGGCCACTTAATACCAACATCGAGGCCAAACTTCTTTACTGCCTTTGCTAATGCCACCGCTGCCATAAGTGTGCACTTTGGTGCCTCCTGTGGAAGAAAATTAGGTCGCAGTATAATTGTGAACCAAATCCCCTTACCCGCAGGTGAATACCAGCCACGTGAAAGGCGTCCACGACCTGTACTCTGTTCCTCACTCACAATAATGGTTCCATCTGCAGCCCCCTGTGCTGCAAGCTTCTTCGCCTCATTATTTGTCGATAGAACTGATTTATAATACTTGACGACATTGCCAAGCACCTTTGTCTTCCGTCCATTCTCGATTTCCCCTGGCAGCAAAAGATCCGGTGCTGCCTTTAGGCAGTAACCACTTCGCGAATGGCTGTCAATTGAATAACCTGACTGCTTGAGCTCCTTGATATGCTTCCACACCGCCGTGCGTGATACCCCCAGCTTGCTTGCAATCTCTTCGCCTGATATATACTCATCGCCTGCTTTGCGCAATAAATCCAAAATATTGGACCGCATCATAATATCCCCTTTTTCGTTTCATCTTTCTGTCAACAAATATAATCTCTTCTATTAACAAAAAGCAACTTCTATAATAATAGCCTATCGACCTCATATAATCAAGAAAAATGTAGGATTAAACAAAGATTTAAAACCCAGCAGTTAACAAATACACAAACAAAAATAGTGCCGCTTTCGCGGCACCTCCAACAGCATTTTTATGCAACTGCCAAAATCAGCTTCATAACTTCTTCATATTTTTCTTCAAGATGCCTGAGTATAACATCCAGCATTGTATGAACAAGTTCAGCATCAAAATACTCATCACTTGACGGGATACAGCAATCAAGCAAAATGTCATTGTTTTCCGAAATATAATACTTAAAGATCTTGAACTGACGATTAAGATCATTGAGACAGTCTGCGATCTTCGCCTTATTATCATCATTTGCGGCATTCAGTGCAATAACAACATGGATGACTGTATAAATACTGTCATCCAGCATCACAGCCATAGGCAAATCTTTCCCTTTAATTCCCATATTTGAACGATAGGCAACTGTATGAAGATCATCCTCAAGCTTTTCTATTACAAATGCACTGATTTTATTTTTTTCGAGCATCGTATCAAACTGTTCTATCTTTTTATTCATTCTAAAGCCTTCTTTTGCCTTTATTTTATAGAGAATCCACAATTCTGCTATAATCTCTAAATTGTATCATAGATTATCCTTGAAAGAAACCACAGCAAAGAAGTCCCTGCACCATAATTTTATCAACCCATTTAAAACATCGTTTCAACCGTGCCGATAATATCACCACGATGGTTTTTTAGAACAGGGGGAAACTTTTCAAGTAACGCCGCATACTCTTCCCCTGTAATGAGATCAAGACGCTTTAGCACACCAATAACTGCCGGATTAATCGCACGATAACTGCCATCTTCAATTTTAAAAGCAATGCCAATACCATTTTTCGTATCAGCTAAACAATAGACTGCATTTGCTCCAATCTTCGCAATAATACGTCCTTTAGTTATTGTAGATACAACAGTATCAATACGTCCTGTTCCTGCAAGAATCTCAGGATAAGCTCTCATTGCATTGCGAATGGTCAGCGCCGCCTTTTCGTAATCACCCCATCCCCCCTTTTCTGGCATTGCCAGACGGGCATAGGCCAGTGCCATATTATAAAGAGGCAGATAAAATACTGGCACACCACAGCCATCGATACCAATCTTAAGTTTTTCATCCGGAATTTTTGCTGCCATAGCAACATGTGCATGAATGACCTTTTCCACTTCATGCTCTGGCTTTGTATAGCCTGCAATATCAAGCCCCATCATCTGACATAATGCCAATATTTGTGAGTGCTTCCCCGAGCAGGGATTATGTACCGCCTGCGGTTTTTCGTGATTCTCCACAAGTGCAT
>JBAYAD010000263.1:0-3904 GCA_041669965.1 Selenomonadaceae bacterium | reverse complement strand
TAAACGGACCAACTTTACCATCATTAATAATCATTTTTTCGCCTTTATAGCCAAGAATACCAACTGGGGAAATAACTGCAGCTGTACCTGAGCCAAAAACCTCTTCCAGTTTACCGTTCTTATAAGCTTCCTGAACTTCGTCTATAGAAAGATGACGTTCAGATACCTTCATCCCCCATTTTTTTGCTATGGCAAGAACAGTTCTCCGTGTAATACCATTAAGAATACTGCCATCAAGTTCCGGTGTTACAATTTCATTATCAATTTTGAAAAGAATATTCATCGAGCCAACTTCCTCAATGTATTTTCGTTCTACACCATCAAGCCAAAGTGTCTGATCGTAACCCTTCTTATGTGCAACAAGACCTGCATGAAGACTCGCAGCATAGTTTGCCGGAGTCTTTGCTTCACCAAGTCCACCGCGTACAGCACGTACATACGTATCTTCAACCATAATCTTAACCGGAGCAAATCCATGTGCATAGTATGCCGCAACTGGTGAAAGAATAATAAGCATTTTATACGTTTTACTTACGCTTACACCAAGATATGGATCCATCGCAAAAATAACCGGACGAATATAAAGACTCTGTCCCTTCTTTGCCGGAACCCATGCTTTTTCTGTAACGATAAGCTGACGAAGTCCCTTATGGACAAGTTCCACATCCACTGGTGGAATATCAAGAAGTCTTGCAGAATTATTTAAACGATTGAGATGATCTTCTGGTCTGAAAATAACAACTTTATTTCCCTGACGGAAAGCTTTCATGCCTTCAAAAATTGCCTGTCCGTAATGAAGCGTCGTATTTGCCGGGCTTACCATAATATCCTGATACGGAACGATTTTCGGATCATGCCAGCCTTGTTCCGGATTATAGTCCATTTCAAACATATAATCCGAAAAATGTGTACCAAAACCAATTTTTGATACATCTGGTTTCTCTTTTAAAACTGTAGTCTTCTCAAATTTAATTTCAACCATAAATACATCCCCTTAAGATATTTAAAAAGTCCTATATTCCTTGCAGCGAAATATAATGTATACATTGTATGCTTTTTACTATACAACTGTCAAGATATTTTTCTTTATTTTTCACATTATATTTCATTTATCCTCACATTGTCTTTTGCTAATGGTCATCAGTTCTCTTCTTGTACACATTTTTATTTTCTACAACCAGAATATCATATTCCTTTATTTATTTTTTTCCATATTATGTAACTGCAGCCATTCAGACCAGCTTACAGTCAGCTCTGGGTTTGCCCGTATATATTGATAGAACAACTTTATATTTTTTGCACGTTCCTGCTCAAAAACCGTTTTCCAGCTTTGCTTCTTTCCTGTCTGCAGTGCATTTGCGGACTTAACATTGAGCAGATCTATACCACCAATCCTATATTCGCGTGCTGTAATATCTTCCAATGATACAGTTGCACCATTACGCAATATGTCATAAACAACCATATAAGTTGTCGTCCGTCCTTTACCTGCCTCACAATGAAAGTGCAGCCAGGCACCTTTCGGCAATGTTTTATAGAAGGAAATAAACCGATCAATATTTTCCGGCACCGTCCAGATGTGATCCGTTGATGTAATACGAAAATATTTTGCACCTGCTTCTGCAGCAACTTCTTTTTCTGTTTGTGCATTTTCTACAGTGAATTCCATTTCAGCCGGTTTTACTGGTTTCTTGCCTTGATCCAGTTTGTAAAGATCAATCTGTTCTCCCGGCATTGCCGCCATTGCCGCCTTTTCTGCTCTTATAATTTCCTCTCTTGTTTTACCAATATTTCCCCAATTGCGCTTACCATAAAAACTTGCAGCATTACCATCAAGATATCCATGCTGTTCCTGCCGCAGGTCAACGATATAAACATCGCCTGTCGTCCGTGCTGCCAGATTCCCGACAAGCACCCTCATCTCACCAGCTGACATCTGCGCACTGCCTGAGCATTTCAATTCTTTCAATCCATCCGTGTTTGGTATGATGCCATCTACAGAACCAACCTGATCATCTGTCGTGCGAAAGTTAATTGGCAGCATCTGTTGCTCAGCTGCATCAATGCGCCAAAACTTTGGTGCATATTTTTCCCGCTGAACTTTATCAAGCGAGTTGACTTCACCCGCCGTCACCGGATTTGCAGCCTGCAGCGTCACCTGCTCACCCGCTTGTTCTGCTCCGGCAATCGTCGTCAAAGCCAAAAGCAATATTGCAATTAATAAACCAATGCGTTTTTTCAACTTGTTCATATACATAGACTCCTTATTTTCCCTTATGAGATATTATAGATAAAAGTATACGCTGAATCGATTCGTGATTCAATCTTTCCTTTATTTTATTAGTCCATTTTGCAATTTCACTGACGGTTTTGGATTTATTTATACCATTAATAGTAAAAACTACTGAACATTCTATATGACATACTACACAAAATTGAAAACGTATTGGTTTAGTGGCCGTTGCATTGTAAGCATCACATTCTATTTTCTCATGAAAAGACCCTGCCTAAAAAAACAATTTGTGCTATACTGTATAAATCGGTTGACAGCCAAAGAAGCTCTGCCAGGATTCATTTCCCGGCAGAGCTTCTTTATGTTCCAATAATCGCCTGCGATTTTTCGAAATCACTTTTATTAACTTACACTTACTTGTTTTGCTTCGTATTTACTAACCATTTTTTGTTCAGCTTCCATAAGTGCTTCGGCAGCGATCAGCTGCATATCCACCTGGCGGTATGATGTACCGCCGAGGGAATTGCGATTTTTCACACAAGTTTCCGGCCTGATTTCTTCTTTAATATCATCTTCAAACAGCGGTGAAAGTACTTTAAACTCTGCCATTGTCATATCTTCAAGCCATTTCTTTTTTTCAATACAATAATGGACAGCTTTTCCAGACACAGCATGTGCCTGACGGAACGGCAAGCCCTTTTTGACAAGATAATCCGCAAGATCAGTTGCATTCGAAAAGTCTTCACTGACTGCCTTAAACATGATATCTTTGTTCACCTTCATGCCACGAAGCAGTTGTGCATAGACAGCAAGACTGAATTTAACCGTATCAATCATATCAAAGACACCTTCCTTGTCTTCCTGCAAATCCTTATTATATGCAAGAGGCAGTCCCTTGACCGTCGATAGCATCGCCATAAGATGACCGATAACGCGGCCCGTTTTACCACGAACAAGCTCGGAAACATCCGGGTTTTTCTTTTGCGGCATCATGCTTGATCCAGTGCAATGTGCATCATCAAGTTCGATAAATGCAAACTCACGTGAACACCAGAGAATCGTTTCTTCGCTGAGACGGCTCAAATGAACCATGAGCAAGGATGCTGCTGAAAGGAATTCTATAATATAATCACGATCGCTTACAGCATCAAGACTGTTTGTGTAAACCTTATCAAAATTCAGCTGTGCTGCAACATATTCACGATCAATCGGAAATGTCGTACCAGCCAGAGCTCCAGCACCAAGCGGCATAATATCAGCACGTTCATAGACACCCTTTAGTCGGGTAAAATCACGGCTCAGCATCGAAAAATACGCCATCATATGGTGTGAAAACAGAATTGGCTGCGCCCGCTGCAAATGTGTATACCCTGGCATAATAACATCACTATATTTTTTTGCTGTTTCGACGAGTGCTTTCTGCATGTCAAGAACAAGTGCTTCTACGGCAACAACTTCTTTGCGAATATACATATGCGTATCAAGTGCTACCTGATCATTACGGCTGCGCGCTGTATGAAGGCGTCCTCCAGCTTCACCAATCGCATCTGTAAGACGCTTCTCTATATTCATATGGATGTCTTCAAGCGCTACATCAAAAGAAAATTCTCCTTTTTCAATGGCTGCAAGGATATCCCTAAGTCCTTTTACAATTGCATCTCTATCTTCGTT
>JBAYAD010000262.1:0-3926 GCA_041669965.1 Selenomonadaceae bacterium | reverse complement strand
CGTTGTGGCACATAAGCTGTTTTTTTAAATGTATTTTCTATATAGCCACTCGTCGGTATGAGTAATTTTAATAAAAGTTTGATAAAGGTGCTTTTCCCCGAACCATTTTCACCTAAAATCGAAATATAGCAACCATCTTGAATTGAAAAATTTAAGTCTTTCAATATATATGAGCTTTGCTCATACGAAAAATACAGGTTTTTGATATGAATCATTCTATCCTCCGTAAATTTATCACTTGACATCTTTTTAATATCATTATATCCTATTTTTAGATGCAAATGCAAACCATTTGCATCTAAAAATAAAATTTGGAGTGATTCTATGAAAAAAGCGGGTTTTTACTGTTTGCTGCTACTTGTCTTGTTCGGTCTTTTTACCGGTTGTGGAGCAAGGCCGGATTCCGAAACTGCAAAACAGGAAAAAAATGGGAAAGTAGAAGTAATAGTTTCTTTTAATGCCATGAGGGAAATTGCTGAGGCCATTGGCAAAGATAAGATAGAGGTAAAAACAATTATCCCAGACGGAACGGAACCACATGATTTTGAACCAACCGCCCGTGATTTAAAAGAACTGCATAGTGCCAGAGTATTTGTTTACAATGGTTTCGATATGGAAAAATCGTGGGTTGATAAAGCATTAGAAGCTGCAGATAATAAAAACTTAATTATCGTTGAAGCGGCGAAAGGAGCTAAACCAATACCAGCATCCGGAGCCGAAGAAATTGAATCAGGTGCACAAAACGATCCTCATTTGTGGTTAAGTTTAAAAGGTGCTGAAATAGAAGCAAAAAATGTAAAAGATGCTTTGATAAAGGCTGACTCCGTCAACAAAGATTTTTATGAAGCGAATTATCAAACCTTTTATAATCAACTTGAAACACTTTATCAAGAATATAATCAAAAGTTTCAATCGGTAAAAAGCAAGAATTTTGTTACAGGTCATGCCGCTTTTGCCTATTTAGCACGCGATTTTGGTTTGAAACAAAACAGTGTAGAAGATGTTTTTGCCGCAGGAGAACCAAGCGCTAAAAAGCTAAAAGAGTTAACAGATTATTGTAAAACAAATCATATTAAAACTATTTTTGTTGAAGATATGGTCAGTCCAAAAGTTTCTGAGACTTTAGCTAATGAAGTTGGCGCAAAAGCCGAAAAGATTTATACCTTGGAAAGTAAAGAAGATAATAAAGATTATCTGCAAAGCATGCGGGACAATCTGGAAAAAATATATCAGAGCTTACAACAGTAATCGTAAAGTTAAGGATCTGACTAAAAACATTACTAGTTATTCAAAATACACATCCTCAATCCATAATCATTTAAGTGATCTGCTTTTTTTATTATGATTTATTTTACTACAATCCGGCCTGTATGAAAAGCCAGTGGCAAAGCTTTTCGTACGTTTCCGGAAAACAAAAAGGCTTCGGATTCCATAATGGAACCAAAGCCTTTTTGTTTTCTCTTTTATTTTACAGGCAATACATTGTATCAACAATGCTTAAAACTTCATCCATTTTTTCCATTTCTTCTGTTAACTGCTCACTTGTAATAATTAAAGGCGGTGCAACCAAAAGCATGTTTTCATGCGAGTATGTCATAAAATAACGGTCTTTGAGCAATTTGACAATACCCGGCATAATTCCATCCGGGTCTTTGCCATAAGAAACGAGAGCTTCCCGCGTCGACTTATCTTTAACCAGTTCAATCGCTGAGAACAACCCAATATAACGCACATCTCCGACACAGGCATGTTTTGCTTTGAGCTTTTCCATAAGATCTGCCAAAACCTTGCCGACTTTCTGTACATTTTTCAGCACAGCATGGTTTTGATAATAGTCCAGACAAGCAATGCCTGCAGCACAAGCCAATGGATGACCGCTGTATGTCAGCCCGCAGGACAGAAAATGATCATCAAAATAAGCTGCTACTTTTTTGCTTACGCCTACGCCGCCAAGCTGGACATAGCCACAAGTTACACCCTTTGCAAACGTAACCAGATCCGGCTTGATGCCCCAGTGTTCAAAAGCAAACATTTTTCCCGTACGCCCAAAACCAGCCATAACCTCATCACAAATCAACAAAATACCATACTCGTCACAAATCTGACGTACCCCCGCCAAATATCCATCCGGTGGAATAATAACTCCATTGGATCCTGTAATTGTTTCCAGTACAATCGCTGCAATATCTTCCGGATTTTCATATAGAACCTGCTCGCGCAGCTTTGCAACATAGTAATCTGCTGCTTCCTCTTCAGAAGAAAACTTTGCTTTTTCCCGATAAATATAAGGATCAAAAAACTTCACAAAACCAGGAATTCCCGGTTCCAGCGGATAACGCCGCGTCTCACCCGTCAGATTTCCCGCGCCAAAGCTTGATCCATGGTAACTGCGGTATCTGCTAAAGATTTTTTTGCGGCCTGTATACATGCGTGCCATTTTTATCGCATTCTCGTTTGCATCTGCTCCGGCATTCGTAAAAAAGACTTTTCCAAATGTATCCGGCAGGAGATTGACAATTTTTTCTGCTAGAACTGCCCGGCTTTCCACGGCAATCGCCGGTGATAAGAAACAAAATTTATCCGCCTGCTCTTTGATTGCTGCAACAATCTCATGATTGCCGTGCCCCAAGTTCAGATTAACCAACTGCGAAGACATATCCGTATAACGATTGCCCTCACTATCCCAATAATAAATATTATCACTTTTTTCGACGACAAGCGGATTTAACTTCCCTTGTTTTGACCACGACTGCATATTGTAGCGCAATGATTTTTCTTTAATTTCTTTTGCTGTAAGCATGTTCTTCATTCTCCCATCAAATTAAGTGCTGCAACCAAAAAAAAGCCGCCCCCAGTAGTCCTCTACTGGTGCAAGCTTCATCGCTTCCACTTATTTTTTTATTGAACAGCTTCAGTTTAATTCAATTCCTTGATTTTGTATATATCGCCGCTATACAAAAATCCTAGTCTCAATTTGTCAGTCCTGCATAAACTCTAAAAAGCGCTTCATTTTAAATGCCAGTCGAAAATTTAACCGATGATCCGAATCCATGATATCACAATTCATGATTTCCTCAATACGCCGCAATCGATACGTCAGCGTATTACGATGAATGAACAATCTTGCAATCGTCGTTGCCGCATTTTCATTTTCATCCAGATATACCTCAAGCGTTTCCGTCAGTCTTGCCTTGTTCTTCTTATCATAAGCAAGCAAAGGTCCCATAAGCTCCTGATAATATTCCCGTAGAAAAACGACATCACCAATCCGATCAAAAAGGCGAAAAACATTTGTATCTGCATAAAACAAGCATCGGACACCTTTTTGTTTTTGTGCTAAGCGCAGGGCAAAACAAGCTTCTTTATAACTTTTTTTTAAATCACCCATCTCTTTATAAACATTGCCGATTCCCATATAAACTTCAGCCTCAAATCGTTTTTGCAGTGATTCACGAAGCTTTTCCACATCGGCACCCAGCCCGTTTGCCAAAGAAATTTCAGTTTGCGGCAGCAGCATAACTGCATTGCCATTATGCCAAATCAAAAGCCGTGCAAAAGGTAATCCAATTATTTTTTGTACATCGAGCTTTCGTTCTTGTGACAATTCACCTTGCCCAGTTCCATTGGTCTCCTGTAAATCCAGCACCATTACACAGCAAGCCTGATCAAGTCCATACTTTTTTTTCATATCCTCTGTCAATAAATTATGATAGTCCTTTATTTCCGCGAACAGTATTTTTTTCACGAAAAGTTCCGCACTCTGCTCCCGTGACTTTTCCGTCATAATCAATTCACCAATATAGCGGGTGATATCACCAAGTTTTACCGCCCAACGGACATTAAACAGTGGGATTTTTTTTTCATCAGCGTATTGTATAACATCCGGGGGGATTTGTTCAATATACTTCCCCGTATTGATGACAAGT
>JBAYAD010000261.1:0-3929 GCA_041669965.1 Selenomonadaceae bacterium | reverse complement strand
TTATATAAGTTTTCTTTATGGTGCACAGATAATTGAATTTTATAAGGAAATTGTTTTATGAATGAAAGAGGTAGTACATCTGTACTTGAAGTTTTATGTGTTGCAATAATTCTGGCTCTTTTGTCAGTAATACTTGTCCCTAAACTATCATTACTTGAGAAAAGCAGTCTGGATTATGAAACGACGTATCTTGTTTCTGATCTGCGCTGGTTACAGGAAGTATCACAAAACAGAAAAAACAAAAATACGAGATTTAGCCAAATTGATGGTGAGGCCCAGCCAACATTAAATATAGGAAAAGGGAAGTATTATATCATACAAGGCGGAAAAGTTATAAAAAAACACATACTTACGAAGGATATATGGATGTCTTATAATCGTGAAGAAATAGGTTTTGATTTTGATGGAGAAACGTTACCCCTGACAATAGAAGTGCATCAAGGGAAAATTTGCCGGGCTGTCATTGTTGATCGTGTGGGACGAATACGAGTGGAAAAGCGCACATTATAAGGAGGTATACAATGTGGTGTGAAAAGGGATTTTTTTTGGTAGAAACGATAGTGCTGGGAATTATAATGGTTGCAGTAATATCTGTATTTGCTGTTTATCAGGTTACAGGAGAAATGCGTTTTGATATAGAGAATCATATTACAGCAACATTTCTTGCGCAAAAACAACTTGCTATGATAGAAGCCTCACCAACGATTTTACAAGAAACGACAAGTCTATCCTGGCTTGATAGAGAAGAAACGATGCCACTTAAGCGAAATGGGCAGGACTTCTATATTGACACGCTTGTTAGTGATACTGAAGCGGCAAAACTAAAAAAAGTAAAAATTTATGTGCATTGGACAATAAAAAATAGTGAAAAAAGGATTTTCCTTCAACGATTGGTGCCGTGCTATGAATAAATGGCGAAATTTGAGAAGATTAAAACAGCAGCAGGGGATGGCGCTGTTAGAGCTATTGATTGCAATGCCTCTTTTGTCTATATTGCTTGTAAGCCTTGGGACGGCGTTCTTGTGGGGGCTCAAGCTTTATTTTTTTGCTGTAAGTGATTGGGAATTGCAAGAGCAGGTGCGGATTTCTGTCGAAAGAATTGTTCGTGATATTACATATGCTGATAGAGTTAAACTTGTAGGAGAAGAAGTACGTATTTGGATAAAGGATGATGATACAACAGGTCAAAAGTATGTTGTTTATACGATAAATGGTTCGCGTCTGCCGGAGATTACAAAAAATTCGCAGCCAATGACGGGGCAAAGTCGCTTGGGAGAAATTAGCATTACAAAATTCCATTTTCGTATGCAGGGAGCACGAACAGTTTTTATTGAAATTGAGGGTGAAAACACTTTAACAAAACGAAAATTCCTTTTAGAAACAGCAGCAACTATGATGAAAAAAGGAGAACAATAAAATGATGAAGTTGCTAAAAAACGAAAAAGGAATGGCATCAATTCTTGGAATGTTTGTGTTGTCAATTTTATTATTATTAGGTACGGCTGTATTTCATTTAAGTGTAAATGAAATGCTTGTGGCAAATAATTTCCAAAGGGGAATACAGGCGCAGCTGCTGGCTGAAAGCGGGATAGAAGCAGCTTTGGAGAAGCTGCATAACGATAATGAGCTTTGGCTGCGTATAGGGGATAAAAGGGAGAATCAGTCTTGTATTGTAGAAATCAATGATAGTGAGATAAATGGCAGGTGTCAAGTCTATGTTACAAAAACAGAAGATCAAGTAGTGTTGATGTCGGTAAGTCGTGTCTTTGATAGCAGTGGACAAATATTTGTTTATTTAAAGCCTAAAAATTATGGGTTTACGATAGACAGATGGGAGCGATAAAATGTTGAAGGCTTTTAAAGCAGGAAAATGCATATGGAATGTGCGTTATTGTCAGACATTAGGAATTTTTGTTGATAATACAAAAATTCATATAGCAGAGATTAAATGGGAAAAAAGAGGCGGGATAATTAAGCACCTTATAGAAATAGAATATTCAAATCGGGAAGAAAAAGAGATGCTGCATGAGCGATGGGCAGAAAAAATTCAGAAAGCATGTATGACAGAAGGTCTGCAAAAAAAGAATGTGGTGCTCTGCTTGCCGAAAGAACAAATATTTTCGTATAAAAAAGAATTTCCTGTGATGAAATCAAGTGAACTGAAAGAAGCTATTAGATGGGATGTTGATGAGATTGTTCCATTTAATGAAGGCAGTTATTCTTATAGCTATAGCGCACGAGTAAACGGAGCAGTTGATATTGTTACGATGATTGAAGTAATGGAAAAAAGTGCATTAAAAAAACTTATGTTGTCTTTGGAAGAAATAAATATCCATGTTTTGGGAATTGTAAAAGAAATGGATACACTTGCATGGGAAATAATAGAAGAGTCTATTACTATAAATATAGAAGATTGGCAGGAAAAGATTGATAACGCAGCATTGATAAAACAAGAAAAAATGGCGGAAAAGGGTTCTGTTTTGGCGATAGCAGCAGCTTGTTATCCTCTGCATAAAGAAAGCACAATAAATCTTTTGCCAATGGAGAAGCAGCAGGGAATAATTATATGGAATAAGATTGCAGGAGTTATTGGGATTATCAGCTGTCTTGTTATGGTTATAGTTTATATGCAGGGCTATTGGCAGCTTTATGATTTAGGCGAGAAAGTTCAACAGGAAAAAACGAAAAGTGCTTTATTGCAGGATAGTATGAAGCAAAGAGATCTTTTAATAAATCGAACAAAACAAGTTGAGAAAAAAAATAAAATTTTAGCAGAGCTTTCACAGCAATCGATTTCTTGGCGTGGAATTATGGTTCATCTGGGTAATATAACTGTAGATAATGTATGGGTTACGGATATGTCATTAAATGAAAAAAATGAAATAATATTGAAGGGTAAGGCACTTAATTATCTATTTATTGCAGAGTTTTTGCAAAAAATTGAGCAGGACACGGATTTTTTTCAAGCGATGGAATTAATTCAATCAGAAAGCGCATTCGATGAGGGAGTTCAATCAGAAATCATTCGGTTCTCACTGAAGGTTAGATTAGTCGGAAAGATGGGTGGCTGAATATATAATGAGCAAAAATAGAGCATTCCATATTTGCTGCTTAGTACTGGTTGTAATAGTTGTATTATCTATTGGTTTTATTTATTTTGTTTACAAGCCGCAGCAAATGGAAATTCAGTTTAAAAAAGTTGTATTGGAAGATGAAAAGGCAAAGATTATTAGTATAGAAAACTTTATAAATGAACATCGTGACATGAAAGCTTATATAGAAAAAATAAATGAAAAAGAAATAGTTGTAGATGAAAAATTGCCGGAAAGAGAAAATCTTAGTGATTTTTTAAGTGAAGCACAAACGAACGCAGTCCAGAACAAGTTAGATATTAAGGGTATAAAACCGGAAAGTATACGACAACAGCCAGGTTTTATTGAAATACCCATCAGTATTTCATTGCGAGGGACATATTTTCAACTGATTGATTTCTTGCAAAGTATAGAAAATGCAAAACGTCTTGTAAGGGTAAAGAATGTAGAAGTTCATGCAGAAAAAGACATGTTGGAATTGAAGTGCTTATTGATAATATACTGTATAGTGATTTCTGCTAAAGAAGAATAGTCAATTATTCCGTTGTGCTGAAACAAAATTTTTTTTGGACGAAACTTGATTTATACCAGTCGATAGCATAAACTATAAAATATGGTTATTATGCTAAGATATTTATAATGTGTCTTTTAAAATGAAAATTATAGATGGGGTGCGAATATATGGGAGTATTACGGTTTTTGACAGCAGGAGAGTCACATGGACAATGTTTGACAGCAATAGTTGAAGGGATTCCGTCTGGACTGGCAATCAATGTAGAGGAAATGAATAAGGATATGGTTCGCCGCCAGCAGGGATATGGCCGTGGTGATCGTATG
>JBAYAD010000260.1:0-3935 GCA_041669965.1 Selenomonadaceae bacterium | reverse complement strand
TGATAATAGCTTTTTAAAGTTCCCCTTCGATAGATTTAGGTTGTAGCCTTCAAAGCTTGCCATTGTAATGTTAACTTTTGAGTGTCTACGCCAACTCCTTTAAAGCGAGTAACCATAAACTTCGCATACAAACCTTCACGGGTCTTTATTAAAAAAACCGGTTGTAAGTCTATTTGTGCCTCGTCGGAAACATCGTCTATTGTAAACACGCCGCCTATGTTTGGTCTGAATTTAATTCCAATGCTCAAATCAGTAAACAAAGCATTAGCTGTTGATTGCAAAAGGATTGCTCCGTCAATAGTTGTAGTATGAACTTCGGTTCTGTAATTGGCCAAGATGATATATGGATCGGATTGCAATTTGGCAATTTGAATGGAAGTAACACTATCAATACTAAAACTATTAAAACAATTTAGACCTTGTCCAATCATAGCAGCTTTAACCGAATTTGCATCATTCAATGTGTCGGTGTATAAAAATATCACCGGATATCCACTACTGCTATAATCGCCGGTTGAAAGGGGGAAATAGGCCATTTCCGAATAAAAAAGCAAATCATAATTGAAACTGCTGTTGGCCGTTTTCAGGTACATGGTATCGAGCAATACATTGCCATCGTGATAGATATCCATACCGAAACCATTGCGCACCAAAGTTGGATGTCGCTCCACTTTATATTGTTTGAGGTCGTAAATGCTGTCGTTATAAACAGTTTTCTCCTGTGTAGTTATGTCTTCCTGTTGACAGGATAGCATTGTCAATAAACACAATGCCCACAAAATTTGTATAATTGATTTCATATTTTTTTTTAATAGCGTAAGGTTCTGTTCTAATCATTACACAAGCATTTGTCAATTTCATTCTTTATTCCCAATAAATTTTCTTGCTGCAAAAAATCCCAACCTATCCATTTTAATTAATTAATACGACATTGTATTATTCCCATAACTTAAGTATTCAATACTGGCTTCAACTAAAAATTAGTTTTTGATAAATTTCAACCTAGTCCTCATCGAATTATTTTCAACTGCCAGCACATAAATACCTTGCGACAATTCGTTCACAGACAGTCGCATTTGTTGGTTGTCATCAGCGTTTGTAGTTTTAAGTAAACTTCCATTTAAGGCATAAACTTTCAACTGACTGCCTGTACGCACATTATTTACAATAAGTTCATTGCTTACAACAGTGTTTTGCAAATAAGCCTTTTCGCTGCTATTTATACTTTCAGTGGCCGTTTCTACATCTTTTACAAACCTTAAACTCATAGCATTCACATTGCGGTACTGACCTTTGCTTAGAGCGGCTGAGTTATAGCTCAACAACATATAAACTCGCCCTGCACCTCCAACATCTACCCCTTGTGGCGTCCAAAAACGTGCTTGTGTTCCAAATTGAGTAAAGCCACCAGTATTGCAATCACCAGCAGGTAAAGCATTGAAATTAAATCCATTGTCGGCATCCGTATTCGGACTTGTCCAAAGCTCCGAAGTGCTTTTAAGTTTCCCACCAGCTAAAGCAGCACCACCAACATAAGTGGCTAATTCGGCCCAAGCAGTGGTATCGGCAAGTGTCCATGAACTTGGTAATAAAGTATTTGTAGTAGTTACACTCCAACTATAAAGCAAACCATATGTGCCTACATTGTTAATATCGTTATTCGGATATAAATAATAATCCTTGTAATCGTCGGCCGATACCGTTTTTGTAACCGTGGACAGTGGAATAGAAGTGCCATCGTAATAATGTGTTGTTCGTAGATTTTCGGCCATCCACCATTTGTTGCCAATTTTCACGGTTGTGTACACATTGCCGTCATAGTCGCTTACGGTACTTGTTTCGTAAGTTTCAGCCCCTAAATTACTTTGTGCCATCATTGTTATAGTACAAAGTATTGACATAATTAAAGTTGTAAATCTTGATTTCATATATTTTATTTTTATAAATTTTAAAAAACTATTAGCTTATAGCTGTGTATTATTCTTTCAAAAAAACAAAGCTATATTTAACTACATTTATCTATAGCAATAGCTGACTAAACAGACTAAAATTGCATAGTAAAGTATTTTTTCAATAAAGTGTTTTTTCAATAAAGTGTTTTGTGATTTTTTGATAGAGACAATTTCTTATTTTACAGGCTTATATCCTTTGTAAAACAATTCCTGCAATTCATCTTTACAGCTTGCAATATCATTTTCGAGTATAAAGTCCCAACCCACCCAATTTAATTTATTCAAATTTGGCATATTGGCCGAAGTCAAAGTAGGGAAACCACTTCGGTTAAGTACTTCACCCATTTCTTTCCCCAGAATAAAGTCGATAAGTGTTTTGTGTTTTTGATAAGCACCTTTTTTTAGCATCAATTGCACTGGACTAACAATGGGTCCTTCGATAGGAAAAATAGTTTTGAACCTTTCGGTGTTCCTAATTTTTAAAGCAAAAGAATAAGGCATTACATACAAAGGACTGCCATTGGCATTTCCTGCATTGATGGTTTTTATCATTTGCGAGGGATGCAAACCCACCAGGGTATTTTGACCCAGCTGCGTAATGGCCTCTTTCCCATAGGCTTTCATATAGGGATAAAGTATGGCATTGCAGAAAAAATCGTCGTCGCCACGAAGCGATAGACCTTTGACAAAAATCTTATTCAGCAAATCGGCCCAAGATTGTGGCAGTAAATCTTCATGCACTTTTTCCAAATCGGCCACTACTACCAATAAGTTTGTTGTAAACCAGCACATATGCCCCGTAGGATGAACAAAAGCTTCTTTTTGGAACAATGCAGGCACTTGAGGCTGTATTCTATCAAAATAATTATCATTCATAAAAGTTTGAATAAAAGATTGATGATACAGGCTATTTATATCTGACGAAATAAAGATCTCTGGAATTGCAGCAAAACCATTTTCTTTATCTAATTGATCATAAAAGCTCTTTTCATAATTCAAATTTCCATCGATAATATATTTTTCATTGTCAATAATTTCCGGAAATTTATTTTGTAATGTTTGAACAAATGCATTCCTAATACCGCAGGGCAGTAAAGCCAATAAAATTTTATTTTCGACTGTTTTATTTATGGATTTATTTTGATTGTTACATCCACATGATTTTTTATGTTGTCCTTCTTCATTCATAATTTAATATTTAAAATTCATGTTTATTCTGATACACTATTTTGTAGTCTAATTGTTTTTTTATAACCCTTTCTATTTACTTTGCTCTTTTGCTAGTTCCAAAAAGCCACGAGAAAATCGATATATTGGTATTTCTATTTATTGTATTGATATATAAAAATATAAATACATTTATGCCGAAGTATTGCGGCGAATAAATTAATTTCATATGGCAATACAGCTATTTTTACTAACATACAATTGACTAGTTCTTTTTTTAAAAATATCTTCCGGTTTACCCGTTTGAATGACTGCACCATTTTTTAGTACAATGACTGAACTAGCTAGTTTCTCTACTTCCGAAATATCATGACTTACCATCAATGTTAACGTATTTAATAGTTGATGTGCTTTTAATATTTCCTCTTGTAATTCAGCACGTTTTTCAACATCCAGGGCCGACAAAGGTTCGTCGAGCAACAGTAAATTGGGTTTAGCTGCAAGAGCACGTGCTAGTGCTACCCTTTGTTTTTGCCCACCCGACAGCTTAAAGGGCTTTTGCTTTTTCAATGATTCTAAATCAAATAATTTGATCAATGCATTGATCTCCTCCTCATTTTTTACTTTTTGTCCAAAAGCAATGTTTTTCTCAACACTCATATGAGGAAACAAAGCATAATCCTGAAACATAAATCCGATATTTCGCTCTTGTGGGCTAAGATTAATTTTCAGTTCTGAATCGAACCACACCTGATCTCCATAGCTAATTCTACCTTTGTCGGGCTTGGTTAGGCCAGCCAAAATTCTTAACAAGGT
>JBAYAD010000259.1:0-3941 GCA_041669965.1 Selenomonadaceae bacterium | reverse complement strand
TGGAATTAGCAAAACCATACGCATTCTGTCGAACAATAAGACGTTCCATATATTCTTCGGGGATTTCTGCTAAAAACCTTGATTGCGGGTAGGAAACGCTACGACCATAAATCATACGCCCGCGTGCATTCGTCATATAGAGCTTGCGCTGAGCACGAGTTATGCCAACATAACAGGTGCGGCGTTCTTCTTCGATTTCTTCTGGATTCATCAATGTCCGCGAATGAGGAAAGAGCCCCTCCTCCATACCAGACATAAACACAATTGGGAATTCCAAACCCTTTGCTGAATGCAGGGTCATGAGCGTTACTCGATCGTCGTCCATATTTGCATTATCAATATCGGCTACAAGTGAAATCTGACTTAAGAAATTTTCAAGATTTGGCTCATCTTCGCTTTTTTCAAATTCTTTTGCAACGCTTAGAAACTCTTTTAAGTTTTCAATTCGCGTTTCATTTTCTGGTTTCTTTTCATGTTCAAGATCTGCTATGTAGCCGGATTCAGCTAAAATATGCTCAATAAGATCATGAACCGACATATTTTCCTGACAACCAATAAGATTAAAGATAAACTCGGAAAAAAGTTCTAGTGGTTTTTTTACACGTGCTGTAACTCCCTGTATCCCTGCTAACACATCAGGACTGGAAATCACATCAAAAAGGCTTAATCCATTTGCAGTACCAAAAGCATCAAGCTTTGCCAGTGTTGTGTCACCAATGCCACGCTTTGGCACATTAATGATACGCATAAGACTTACAGTATCTAATGGATTGAATACAACCCGTAGATAAGCAATCGCATCGCGAATTTCTTTGCGGTCGTAGAACTTCAAGCCACCAACCATCGTATAGGGAATACCGGCACGCATGAAACCTTCTTCCAACACACGTGACTGTGCATTTGTACGATAAAGAATTGCAATATCGCCATATAATGCATTAAAAATTGTTTTTTGCTTCATGACAGTTGTTGCAATAAACTGTGCTTCATCACGTTCATCACTTGCAAGATAAGATGTGATTTTTTCACCCACAGCATTTTCTGTCCAAAGTTTTTTCGATTTACGATTTTCATTATGCTCAATAACAGCATTTGCCGCAGCAAGAATATTTTTTGTTGAACGATAGTTTTGTTCCAGCTTAATGGTTTTCGTTTCAGGATAATCTTTTTCAAAATCCATAATATTACGGATATCAGCACCACGCCAGCCGTAAATCGATTGATCCGCATCACCAACAACGCAAAGATTGTGATGCGCTGCTGCAAGAAGTTTCGTGAGCTGATACTGCGCACCGTTTGTATCCTGATATTCATCAACAAGGATATATTTAAAACGAGTCTGATATTTTTTGCGAATATCTTCGTGTTCTTCAAGAATCATAACAGTTACCATAAGAAGATCATCAAAATCAAGGGCATTGTTCTTCTTTAACTTTTGTGCATAGAGTTTATAGACATCCGCTATCTTTTGTTTGAAAAAAGTATCTGCATCACGCTCAAACATACGCGGCCCTATAAGCATGTTTTTTGCATTTGATATTGCTGACTGAACACTGTTTGGTGTATATTGTTTTTCATCAAGATTGAGTTCTTTCAGACACGATTTTATAACAGTTTGTGTATCACCAGAATCATAAATGACAAAGTTCCTTTTATAAATTTCTGTAGCAATGATCTCCCGACGCAAAAAACGCGCACAAAAAGAATGAAATGTACTCAGCCAAACATCTTTTGCCTGACTGCCAATCATGCGGTCAACACGTTCACGCATTTCTGTAGCCGCTTTATTCGTAAACGTAATCGCCAAAACATTATATGGCGCAACATCATGTGCCAATAGATTTGCTATTTTGCACGTAAGTACTTTTGTTTTTCCTGAACCTGCGCCAGCCATGATCAAAAGTGGTCCTTCTATATGCTGAACTGCTGCGATCTGTGACGGATTCAATCCTGTAAAAATATCCAATTTTCTCCTCCAAAATTCAAAACTTTACTATTTTATAGACTTTGCAAGAAGAGGGCTGTTGCAATGTTTTTCTTTGCAACAGCCCTTAATCAACCTGCTATGATACTTAGATTTTAACGCTTTATCATTTTTGCAGCTTCCGAAAGTGGCGGAATAATCTGCTTCTTCCGTGACATAACACCAGGCAGATAAATCGAATTTCCACTAGCAGGCATCTTGAATGCCTCACTTATAAGTGTTTTTGGACTTCCGGCGTACAAAAGATGCGTTCCCTCATTAATAATATCTGTAACCATAACAAGACTCATATCATAGCCCTCTTTTTTACAGATTATATCCATGCTTTCAATAAGATCATGCTCAAGATTAAGAACTTCTTGTGTATCCATAACTGAAATTTGACTTACAATAATACGATAATCACCAATCTGAAATTCCTTAAGATCGTTTTTGGCAATTTCCATTGGCGACATATCGCCAATACCAGATCCAGCCTTGAGCATTGCCATACCATATTCTATAATATTTACACCTGCAATGTCAGCGAGCTTTTCTGCGGTTTTCTTATCATATGGCGTGCAAGTTGGAGACTTAAAAAGAACTGTATCTGATATAATCGCTGACAATAGCAGACCAGCAAGTGTTGGTGGAATGTCTATGCCGCGATGCCAATGCATATTGGCAATAATCGTTGATGTACAACCAACAGGTTCCTGACGCGTAAAGATTGGCTCACTTGTCTGAATACCACCAAGACGATGATGATCAATGATTTCTAATATTTTTGCTTCTTCAATACCTTCAACTGCCTGTCCTCTTTCATTGTGATCCACAAGAATCACACGTTCACGTTCGGGAACCATGAGCTGGTCTCGGCTTACAAGCCCAATGAGTTTGCCATTTTCAACAACCGGATAATTGCGGAAGTTGCTGCTTTCCATTGCACCCTTAATATCGCTGAGTATATCAAGGGGTTTAAAACACACTAGATTCTTTTGCATAATACGGCTTACCGGCACACACTGATTAATCAAACGTGCACACGTATATGTATCATACGGAGAACTAATAATAAGCATATGTTTGCTTTCAGCTTCTTCAATTACATCCGCAGATACACGACCGCTGCCTGTTACAATAAGACAAGCAATGCCCTGACGAACACAGTCAAGAATTGTTTCATCACGGCGATCACCAATAAGAACAAGATCATCCTTCTGAATAATTTCCTGAATCATACGAACACTGCCAGCAGCAATACGAACATTGCCTTTGACCTTTGCTCCTTCATCTCCGCTTACAACAACTTCGCCATCAATGACACTTATGATATCTCGGAAAGCTACACCTGCTTCAGCAAGATTCTGCATATTAAGTTCCTTGAAGTATCTTTGTGCCAAATCACTCACAGTTACAATACCAATAAGTTTTTCGTTTTCAACAACAGGAACAGATTTTAATCCACTCTCCCGCATGACTTCACCAAGTTTACGCAGACTATCCGATGCATTAATAACAATCTTGCAGTCAAGTGTGATATCCTTCACACGCGGATACAGATCTGTAATAAGTTTTGGCTGTTCTGTTTTAAAATATTCCAGCACAAATTTTGTTTCAGCATTAATCTTACCAGCTCTTGCCGCAACAACATTTTCTCCCAGAATCGTCTTCAAATGTGCATACCCAATTGCGGAAGCAATCGAATCTGTATCCGGGTTACGATGACCAATTGTATAAATAGGTTTTTTGTTTTTCATGAAAAACTTTTCCCTCCAAATCTATATTTCTATACATTCCTAATATGTATAATTTTATATGTCTAAGTAACATTATACGACAAAATGCCCCTCTTCGAAAAGGGGCAATATATTTTTTTCCTAAAATGCGTTATAATATGCACAAGATTTCTTAGTTTGGAGTGTTTATCTTGAAAATATTTTTACCACAAACACATTTCAGTCGTCTCATGCGGGCC
>JBAYAD010000258.1:0-3956 GCA_041669965.1 Selenomonadaceae bacterium | reverse complement strand
TTAAGGCACATTCTAAAAGGTGTAATAACTAAATGATTTTATTATATTTTGAATTTTCAGATTGATTGATTAATTGATAACAATTTTTATAAGTAGTACAATAAGTTTTATATAAGTGATAACAATGTAAAACAAGAGGTGAGTATATGCTTACTAATTTCAGTAGAGCGTGCGAACTAGCTGACGGACAAGAATCCGAATACCTCAAGCTTTTGTATTATGACCTTTCCCCAATGAATTCTGATTATACAACATATGAATCCCATAGACTTTGTACCATCCTAGATGGTTCTAAGCATATTTCTGTTAATGGGGATTTGAAGTTCACTTATTATCCTGGACAATTTATTTTGTTGCCACCTTATTCGAAAGTTCAAATGAAAATTGATACTTCGACAAAAGCGCTGGTTTTTGTGCTGAATAAGGAATTACTTAAAAAAGTAACTGAGAAAATAAGTATTGATCTAAATACCGATTATGATTTGCTAGCTGAAAGCAGATTCTTTCACGGTGATATCACTAATGAACTGGGGCTCTGTCTGAACAAGTTTCCCAGTATTGCTACAATTTATGATAAAAACAAAGAATTCCTACTTGATCTTTACGCGCAGGAACTGATCTATTACTTAGTAAAAATAAAAGGTATCCAACAGGTGATTAACCTTGAACATGATAATCCTATATATAAGGCAATCAAATATATCCAGGATAACATTAAACATCCGATCAGTATTAATCAGCTAGCACATGATTTAAATATGTCGGAGAGTAATTTTTCTAATTCATTCAAAAAGATCATGAATATTACACCTAGTGAATATATTAGAAATCTTAAGCTTATTACAGCAAAAGAAATGCTGAGAACTAAAAATGTTACGGAAGTGGCATATAATTTAGGTTATGATAATATTTCACACTTTATAGCAATTTTTAAGAATAAATATGGCATTACACCAAAACAGTATCAGAGCATTGGCGCTGGACCTGTAATTTTTAAAACTTGAGGCAGAGGTACTCCTTGTAATATAATACTTAGGTTTTGCATCAAATTTCTAGATGATTATTACACAAAATCGCCCGAAAAATACGTGAGATCACGTTTTTTCGGGCGATTTTTTTATTGAAAACTAATTTTACAGATTATCGCAAATTTAATCGGCTTTTTGTCAAGTGTGTTGTGGTTTATTTCGAACAGTTAATAAATCAGCCCCTCTTTCATTTGTATGTGAATTGTAGATTACTGAAATAATGATATTTACATTATATTGCTTTATGGATAAAAATCTAGCTATAATCTTTTTAAATATAATCCGAATTATACGTCACTATTTTAGAACAGGAATGTTTCTGTTTGCTGACGCAAATATTTTGAATGTTTTTTTAGAATATAAATGGTGAATACAATGGTTGTGTGGAATACTACAGATCCGTAATCGCGACACGGAAAATCTTTTCTTACTTGGAATCATAATTTGGATGCAGCAGAAACAAACAAAACAGGAAAGCCTTCATACAGGAACATCAAAGTTTTTGCGGTATTTTCAACCAAGGCCATATAAATACAGCTTTAATAAAAACAGGGCTATATTTCAAAAGATATAGTTAGATTTCTACATACAAACCATTGTAATATAAGTATATTCAAAGAATATAGATAATTATAATCAACAATGTGTACAATTTTCAACAGCGTCCGTGTTCTTAAAGTTTAGAAGGAGGTGAAACTGGTATCACAAGTGTGGTAACCAGAACAATTATGGGTAAAATATTAATAATTTCTCCTGACAAGTGCACAAACTGTAGAAGCTGCGAATTAGCTTGTTCCTTTAATAAAATAGGTGCATTCAACCCGAAAGAATCGGCGGTAAATGTCTTGTTTTATGAAGAAGCAGCAATTTCAGTGCCTATCATGTGCATGCAGTGCGAAGACCCGGCATGTGCAAAAGTATGCCCGGTAGGAGCATTTTCGAGAGATAAAAACGGGGCTGTTATCTCTGACCCGAGAAAATGTATGGTTTGCAAACTATGTATCAGTGCCTGTCCTATGGGGAATATTTCCGTTAGCTCCGTCACAAAAAAAATCGTGAAGTGCACCCTGTGCGGCGGCAATCCGGCATGTGCAAAAGTATGCCCTTCCGGGGCAATTAAGTATGAAGATGCAACTACGAGCAACATAAACAAGAAAAAAATTATTGCAGAAAAGTTTAAAGACTTGTTTGCGGAGGTGGAAAAATAATGTACGGTTGGATAGGAAAAATCATACGCGTTAATTTGGCAAACAGCACAATTTCAACTGAGCCTTTGAATATGCAGGATGCGAAGCTCTATGTGGGGGGCAGGGGACTTGGCACAAAAATCTATATGAATGAAGTTGATCCAAAAGTGGATCCGCTAAGTCCCGAAAACAAGATGATCTTTATAACAGGTCCCCTAACGGGAACGCTCGCTGCCTGTGCTGGCAGATTTGAGGTGGTGGCAAAGGCTCCGTTGACGGATACAATCGGAGCGTGTAGCTCCGGTGGACATTTTGGGCCCGAATTAAAATTCGCTGGTTATGACGGAATTATCTTTGAAGGCAAATCCGAGAAGCCGGTTTACTTGTATATCAATGATGATCAAATTGAGCTTAGAGACGCAAGCCATCTTTGGGGCAAGGAAGTTCCCGCAACGACGGACGAAGTAATCAAAGAGACCGATGAAGATGTTAAGGTTGCATGCATTGGACCAGCCGGTGAAAAGCTCGTATTGTTTGCTGTCATCATGAACGATAAAAATCGCGCAGCAGGCCGTTCGGGGCTTGGAGCTGTGATGGGCTCCAAAAACCTAAAGGCAATTGCTGTAAGAGGCACAAAATCAATTCGGGTTGCAAAACCAAAAAAATTCCTGGACAGTTGTTCGGAATCAAAGCAAATGATGAAAGATAATCCCGTTACGGGTGTTGGTTTGCCTACTTATGGAACACAGATACTGGTAAACATTCTGAATCAGTCAGGAGCGCATCCGACGAGGAACTGGCAGCATTCTTATTATGACAAAGCGGATGACATCAGCGGTGAAACACTTACAAAGAAATATCTTGTAAGGAACAGAGGCTGTTTTGATTGCTCGATTGGCTGTGGCAGGGTTACAAAAATCGAGAGATCACAGTTTACTAACTTCGGTGAAGGCCCTGAATATGAGGCGGGCTGGTCGTTTGGGTCGGATTGTGACAGCAATGATTTGCAAGCTGCCTGTGAGGCAAATTTTTTGTGCAATGAAATCGGTATGGATCCTATTACAATGGGTGCGAGTATAGCATGCGCGATGGAGTTGTACGAAAAAGGTTACATCACCAAAAAAGACATTGGAATGGACTTACCCTTTGGTGATGCTGAAGCGATTGTTAAGCTTACGAAAATGACCGGCTACAGGGAAGGATTCGGAGACAAGCTGGCACTGGGTTCATACAGAATGGCGGATGGTTTCGGACATCCAGAGCTGTCAATGTCTGTTAAAAAGCTAGAAATGCCGGCTTACGATGGGCGTGCCATGCAGGGTATGGGTCTTGAATATGCTACTTCCAACCGAGGCGGATGTCATGTCCGAGGCTATATGACATCTCCTGAAATTCTTGGAATACCTGTTAAGATGGATCCGCTGGTAACGGAAGGAAAGGCTGCAATACTCAAAACTTTTCAGGATTTAACGGCGCTTGTAGATTCTGTGGGAATGTGCCTTTTTAC
The DNA here is from genome assembly GCA_041669965.1 of Selenomonadaceae bacterium. Taxonomy (GTDB): domain Bacteria; phylum Bacillota; class Negativicutes; order Selenomonadales; family Selenomonadaceae; genus UBA1792. The sequence goes on along the minus strand of JBAYAD010000258.1, from coordinate 234 downwards.
CACATTTGCAATCGGCCTACCAGAGATTGCAGAAATGTTTAGGACTTGTACAGGCTTGGATTATACCGATGAAGAAGTGCTCCAGATTGGTGAACGAATTTGGAACATTGAGAAAATCTTTAACCTGAAAAGTGGCTTTTCAAAAATGGATGACACCCTACCGCCGAGACTTTTAAAGGAACCTGTTGCCGAGGGCCCTGCAAAAGGAATGGTAACCAAGTTGGATGTTATGCT
>JBAYAD010000257.1:0-3972 GCA_041669965.1 Selenomonadaceae bacterium | reverse complement strand
CGGCCTGGTACGCACCTGGTGCAACCGCAGCAATGATGGCAGAAGCTATTCTGCGTGATAGTCAGAAGATGGTTTCTTGTATTGTTCTGCTTGAAGGGGAATATGAAGAAAATGATGTATGTGCAGCGGTTCCTGTTATTTTGGGTAAAAAAGGTATGGAACGAGTTATTGATTTAAAGCTTAATTCTGCAGAAAAAAAACTTTTTAGCCAGAGTATTGAATCCGCAAGGCAAACAAATAATGCCATGAAGGATGTTTTGGGGAAGACTATTTAAAATTGTTTTTGGCATATACACATTAGTTAAAATTGTATCATACAAACAAAAAAGTACACGGATTTAAGCGATTTTATATCGTTTAGATTTGTGTACTTTTTTAGCAAAAAAATTAATCTGACTTTCATGGTTTTTATACTGCAAAAATATGCAGGATGAATTAAGAGGCAGCAGCTTCAATGTTTTTATTATACTCTTCGAGTTCAAGAATAGCTTCACGAATCATGGTTTGTGTGATTTTATAAGGGACATGAACAAGATCATTCGTTTCACTGGCTTTTTGAATGAGTGATTCTAAATCTTTTTGTTTAAGTATGTCAAGATCAGCTAATTTTGTTGGCAATTTTATACTTTTGTTAAATTTGAAAATCCGTTCCATTTCTGCTGCCTGTTGATCAAGTGTAAGTAATACAAGCACACCATAGGAGACAATTTCACCGTGCAGATGGTTCTCTGCGGCTTTTCCTAAACTGGTTACGCCATAATAGACTGCATGTGCCAGTGAACTGTTGTAATCATTGTCTACGAGATTGGAAACCAGACCTGTACTTATGATAATTGCTAAAATGGTTTGTTCAAGTTCGGGACTGGGATGGTTTGCTCTGCAATCCATCATGGCTTTTTTCCCATATTGTACAAGTGGGTCCACGCTTAAGCTGCTTATGTTTATACCAAGAGCGTTGAAATGCTCAAGCTCATCACCACGCGCAGAGAAGGTCGATTCATAATGTTTGGCTAAGGTATCACCAATACCGGCCCATAGATAGGAGTCCGGCGCTTCTGCAATGATTTTTGTCGATATAAAAATATGTTTAGCCGGAATATTAGATAAGTAAAGACCACGAAATTCACCGTTTGGATAGTATTGAACAGCGACACCTGTACAGGCAGCACAAGTACTGGCTATTGTTGGAAAAGTGAAAAAAGGTTTTTTTAAGTCGTGTGCTGTCATTTTACATGTATCAATGGCTCGGCCGCCACCAACACCAAAAAGCATATCAGCATTTTGGACCGATGGATTTTGTTTAAGAAGTTCTACATTTTCCGGTGTAGAATCGCCGCCATACCAAATAATCTCAAGTATTTCAAGTCCGGATGCTGTAATGGCTTTTTCAATTTCGGCTTGTGCTTTATGTAAGGCAGTTTTTCCACCAATTACAGCAATTTTTTTACCGTAAGGACGACATATTTCGGGTATTTTTGTATAGGGGTCGACTCCGACTGTGTAACTGGGAAACATAACATGATAACTCATAACGATAACCTCCGGTGTAATGTGATAATTGTCTCCTCAAAGAAGATATTGATATACAGTATACAACTTTACACAATAAAAAACAATGTAGACATGACAAAAAAAGAAAGGAATTATAAAAAGCCTGATAATGAATTAAAAAAGCAAGGAATATAGCTTGACTTTATGGTTTACCATGTATACAATAATAATGCAAAATATGATTTTGCAAAGAGGAGAATGAAAATGCATCAGAGTGAGGAGATTTTTGCAACAATGTTCAGGGTGATTAAAAAGTCTGCTGTATTGATGGCAACTCCCCGGTATTTTGGAACAGAAGATCTGTTGTATTCTTCTGAAATTCATATGATTGATGTTATTGGCAGACAGCCGGGAATTTGTGTCACTGAAATTGCCTGCAGGCTGCAAATAACAAAAGGAGCCGTTCCGAAGATGATACGAAAGCTTTTACAGAAAGGCATGATTGAGCGGTATCAGGCAAAAGAAAATAAGAAAATGGTCCTTTTTTGCTTAACGGATAAAGGACGTATTGCTTTTCAAAGTCATATGGTTTTTCATGAAGCATTAGATCAAAAAATCATGCATAAGTTTGATAAACTGCCGGAGGCAGAGGCGTATAACTTTCAGGATATTCTGCAGGATATAGAAAACTTCATTGATACAATGAAATGATCTCTATGTTATCTGCTTATGTTTACCTGGTAAACATTATAGAGCGTGAGAGTAAAGACTGAGCAGCAGCGGAGGGTGAACAGATGAAAAAGAATATAAAAATTATAGGAGTTATTGTTATTGGCTTATTGGTGATCGGCGGAAGCGTCTATTATTATCGGCATCATAAGGATATTACAACAGATGATGCGGCGATTGACGGAAGAACGGTTGTTTTGAGTCCTAAAGTACAAGGGTATATAAAAGCAATTGATGTGGAAGACAACCAGTTGGTAAAAGCTGGTGATGTGATTATGGAAATCGATCCCAAGGATTATGAACTCAAGGTAGAGCAGGATAAAGCAGCTTTGTTGTCAGCCCAGGCGGCTTTAGCCGGAGCAGAGAATAATCTGAACAAAACAACGGTTACGGAGCCGGCTGGTGCAGATGCCGCACAGTCACAGGTTTATTCGGCACAGGCAACCTGGGAGAAAAATCGTACAGATCGCCAGCGAATGGGAGCATTACTGGCGGTAGGAGCTTGTTCGCAGCAGGAATTTGATCAGGCAGTTGCTGCGGAAAAATCGTCAAAGGGCACGTTGGATCAAATGCAGGCGAATTTTGTGGCGGCGAATACAGCACCAAGTGCTGTAGCATCATCTAAAAATACGGTTGAACAGCTGAAGGCAAAAGTCCAGGAAGCGCAAATTGCGCTGGAACAGGCGGAAGATGATCTTGCTAATACCAAAATTATTGCGTCTATGGATGGACGGGTTGCAAATCGCAGTGTTGAAGTTGGCAGCTATGTAACGGCAGGAACGCAGCTGGGATCTTTAGTTGGTACTGAACTATGGGTTACGGCTAACTTTAAAGAAAACCAGTTAAGTGATATGCGACAGGGAGACCGTGTTGATATTGAGGTGGATGCATTTCCGGAAATCAAGCTGCATGGGCGGCTTGACAGCTTTAAACCAGGGACAGGAGCACATTTTTCACTTTTTCCGGCAGAAAATGCAACGGGAAATTTTGTAAAAACGGTGCAGCGTGTTCCGGTAAAAATTGTGATTGATCCACTAGCGGAGGATGTTATGTCGCTTCTTGGACCGGGTATGTCGGTTGAACCAGTTGTACATACAGGAAGTCGCCATGAATGAAGCGGTGATGTCGTCTCCTAAAACAGCCAGGCCGATGGTTGTAGCCGGGGCTGTAAGTCTTGCTGCCTTCATGGAGGTTTTGGATACAACAATTGCCAATGTAGCGCTTTCACATATTGCAGGATCTTTAGGAGCAAGTTCAGAAGAAAGCACATGGGTATTAACCTCCTATCTTGTCTCAAATGGAATTGTTTTACCTTTATCGGGCTGGCTGTCAGGTGTGATGGGCAGGAAAAATTTCTTTTTGGCTTGTATTCTTGGTTTTACGGTTACGTCTTTTTTATGTGGTATATCGACTTCGCTGCCAATGCTGATTGTTTGTCGATTGCTGCAAGGTTTTGCTGGTGGGGGTCTGCAGCCAAGCCAGCAGTCAATTATCAAGGACAGCTTTCCACCTGAAAAATTGGGGATGGCTTTTGCTATAACGGGAATTACCACAGTACTGGCCCCGATATTAGGGCCCGTCAGCGGGGGATTTATTACGGATAATTTTAGCTGGCGCTGGATTTTCTTTATGAATATTCCAGTTGGATTAGTAGCACTGTTTTTGGTAAATCTTTTTGTTGAGGACCCTCCGAGTGCACAGAAAAAGAAGGCAGGGCCTGTTGATTATATCGGTCTGGGGCTGATCGGTCTG
>JBAYAD010000256.1:0-3990 GCA_041669965.1 Selenomonadaceae bacterium | reverse complement strand
TGTGCTGTTGCCGGTCCGGTGTTTACGTCACCAACACCAGATCAAATCCATGAAGGTATAAAAGCTGTTGTAACGGACAAGGGCGTTCTTTGTGTAGTGAAAAATTATACAGGGGATGTCATGAACTTTGAAATGGCGGTCGATATGGCAAAGGACGAAGGCATCAATGCACAGTATGTCGTTGTCAACGATGACGTTGCTGTTAAAGATAGTTTGTATACGACAGGCCGTCGTGGTGTTGCCGGAACTGTTCTTGTTCACAAGATTGCTGGTGCAAAGGCTGAGGAGGGCGCAACTCTTGATGAAGTCACAGCCATTGCTAATAAGGTCATAGATAATGTTCGTACGATGGGGATGGCGATTAAACCATGCACCGTACCGGCAAATGGTAAACCGGGTTTTGAGCTGGCTGATGATGAAATGGAAATAGGTATTGGTATTCATGGAGAACCAGGAACGCATCGTGCAAAAATTGCTTCGGCCGAATCGATTGTTGCAATACTTTTAAAAAAAATACTTGCCGATATTGATTATAGCGGTCATGAGGTTGCTGTGATTGTAAATGGTATGGGTGCTACGCCGCTTATGGAACTGTATATTATAAACAATTGTGTTTATGATTATCTGCTTGCACACAATGTAAAAATTTATGATACCTGGATTGGCAACTATATGACGTCAATTGAAATGGCGGGATTCTCTATTACATTACTGCGTCTTGATGATGAATTAAAGAAGCTGTATGATGCAAAGGCGGATACTCCGGCATTGAAGGTTTAGAAAGTATAATCAAGTAAAGGGGTTGGCTGGAAATGACAGATAACAAAAAAGTTATTGCAATCTTACTGGCAGTGGCAAAAAAAATTGAGTCGGAAAAAGTTTTTCTAACGGAACTTGATACTGCAATTGGTGATGGTGATCATGGGATCAATATGGCAAGAGGGTTCCAAAAAGTTGAAGAAAAGCTTCCCTCCCTTGCAGATAAAGACATTGGTGTTATACTAAAAACGGTGGGGATGCAGCTTGTTTCAACGGTAGGTGGTACAGCAGGACCCCTTTACGGAACGGCATTTATGCAAGCAGGTACTACATGCCGGGGGAAGATGGAACTGGATTTTGCTGGTTTTGCCGCAGCATTTGCTGCGGCAGTTCAGGGGGTTAAAATGCGCGGTAAGGCGGAGCCTGGTGAAAAAACAATGCTGGATGCACTTTGTCCGGCACTGGCGGTAATCGAGTCAGAAGTGAAGGCTGGCAGCAACGCCGGAAAAGCGTTGGCAAATGCAGTTCAGGCGGCAAAAGATGGTGTTGCATATACAAAGACGATTATTGCAACGAAAGGCCGTGCCAGTTATCTTGGCGAACGCAGCCTTGGGCATCAGGATCCGGGTGCGACCTCTTCACTTTTGATTTTACAGGCAATTGCGGAGTGTATCTGATATTTCCAAGAGAAAATATATATTGGGGGAACTAAGATGGTAGGGATTGTAGTGGTATCGCACAGCCAAAAACTGGCTGAAGGAGTGCTGGAACTAGCTAAAATGATGGCACCAACGGCAAATATCAGCGCTGCTGGTGGTATGGAGGACGGTAGTGCAGGGACAAGTTTTACAAAGATCAGTGAGGCAATCGATGAAGTATATTCGGATGATGGTGTAGCGGTTCTTATGGATATGGGAAGTGCCGTTATGACGACAGAGATGGTCATTGAAAGTATGGAAGCACGTAAAATTAAGATGATTGACTGTCCGGTTGTTGAGGGCGCTGTTGTGGCAGCTCTGGAGGCAATGGCTGGTGCAACGCTGGAAGCCCTGGAAGAAAAAGTAGCGGCAGCACGTACGACGAAAAAAATCAATGACTAATAAGTTCTGCAATTTTTTAGAATATTGCATAATCTGTTTGAATAGTTTGTATATTTATCATGATGTAACAGTAAAGGATTGAGGTGGTTTGAAATGCAAAAAGATAAACGAATCGAAAATCGCCTATGTCAGATTAAGTGCTTTTTGCTGGATATGGATGGTACGATCTATCTTGGTGATAAACTTTTACCGCGAGCAAAAGAATTTATTGAATATTTGAGGGCTTCTGATCGAAATTTTCTTTTTTTGACGAATAATTCGTCAAAGGATAAAGAAAGTTATGCTAATAAGCTTAATCGTTTGGGCGTTATCTGTAATGCGGATGATATCTTGACATCGGGTGAAGCAACGTGCAGCTATTTGAAGTCACTAAAGGTCTCTGCGCGTGTGTTTCTTATGGGAACGCCGGAGTTGGAAAAAGAATTTAAAAAATGGGGATTCGTTCTTACTGATGAAAAACCGGATTATGTGGTTCTTGGTTTCGACAAGACACTGACATATAAAAAGCTTTCAACGGCATGTACACTTATCCGCAGTGGCGTTTTGTTTATTGCAACACATCCGGATTTTAACTGTCCAACGGAAAATGGATATATCCCGGACTGTGGAGCAATGATTGAATTTATCAAGGCGTCAACGGGGGTATTGCCGAAGGTTATTGGTAAACCAAATAAAGAAATCATCGAAAGTGCTTTTAGAAAGCGCGAGTATGCACTGAATGAATACGCGATTGTTGGTGACCGGCTTTATACAGATATTGCTGCTGGGAATAATGCAGGTGTCTGTTCAATTCTTGTGCTTTCGGGTGAAGCCACTTTAGCAGATGCGGAAAAATCAGAGGTAAAGCCGTTTTTCATAGTAAAGAATGTAGCAGAAATTCTGGAATGTTTGCAGCAGGGAGATAAATAAAGCGTTTGCTTTCTAAAAATAAAGAGACGCATCTCGTGAGAGATGCGTCTTTTTATTTTGGAGAGTAGAGAAAAAATGTAGAAAGTTATCTATAAAATAAGCATCAATCAACCGCAAGAATTGTCGATATAAGAGCGGCTAAGTGCGTTATTTTCGTATTGAAATACCAGTCGGCAAAAAGAGAGCAAGCCATGAAGACAATTGATGCACAGGCAGCCCAACCATAGTTTGGAATGTCAAGCAAAAAAGAATGCAGTCTGCTCTGTTTTTGTGGTGTGATGACTTTTTCCTCTAATTGAGATGTATAGGCTGCAGGAATAGCAGATGGTTTTTCAACAGAATTGCGAATATCACGGAATTCACAGTCAGCACCTTCAAGGACACTGGCTAAGCGAGAAAACCGGCGGCGTCTTTCATCTGTAGTTCCGGCAGGGTTTTTGTATTCCAGATCATGTTCGATTTCGGCCCAGGCATGTTGCAAAATTGAGCGAATCTGAATTTCTACTTTGCAGATTCGTGTAGGTGTACCCGCACATATACCGGATTCATCAACAGGAAGATTGATGATAAGATGAATGGAGGCATAACCAAACTGATTTGGCGCAAGATTCTTACGCTTGTCAATGGAGTTTTCTTCATCAATAGAAAAATGCTGCTTTATAAAATCAGCTGCTTTATCAACTTCGTCATCGTAATATGTAATAATACGGATACCGCAAAGATCTGTAATGTCATCAAGTTTTTGATATTTAAAATTATTTTTAATAATTTTATTTTCTAAGCTTATTTTATTTTTGGTTCGGCCATTGACCGAATGGATATGTAAAGCCTGGTTTTTCAGAAGGAAGGATAACATGGCTTTGAACTGCGAGGTAATTGTTTTATAAGAAGTAAAGTTTTTTTTGTACTGTGTAATCAGATTAGACATAGTATTACGTCCTTTCTTTTTTTAGTATAGTCATAGTTTAGTACAAATGTATGAAAAACACATGATAAGAAGTGTGAAAATTTGCAATCCCGACAAATACAGTAAGAATTATTGCTCTTGCTTGACAATATTGCTATAATGAAGAAGCGGTTAACGAAGATTGCAGGTAAGGGAGTGAGTATTATTAAATTCAAGGCATTAGAAAAAGAAGATAAAAAAATTCTTGATCTGTTTTTTAAAGATAGATATTATGAGAATTCGCATTTCAATTTTACGAATTTATTTATGTGGCGG
>JBAYAD010000255.1:0-3991 GCA_041669965.1 Selenomonadaceae bacterium | reverse complement strand
TATCAAAGTCATCACCACCGAGATGTGTAACGCAATTCTAAGCTTTTACTTCAAATACATCGACACCGAGATCAAGAACAGATACATCAAAGGTACAACCACCAAGGTCAAATACGAGAATCGTATGTTCTTCGCCTTTATCCATACCATAGGCAAGTGCGGCTGCCGTCGGTTCGTTAATAATACGAAGAACTTCAAGACCAGCGATTTTACCAGCATCTTTTGTTGCCTGGCGCTGGCTATCATTGAAATATGCCGGAACCGTGACAACTGCCTGCGTTACAGTTTCGCCAAGATATGCTTCTGCATCAGCTTTAAGCTTCTGCAGGATCATTGCAGAAATTTCCTGTGGTGTATATTTCTTATCATCTACACTTATCGTATAAGATGCTTCACCCATATGACGCTTAATGGATGCAAATGTGCGTTCTGGATTTGATACCGCCTGACGCTTTGCCAGCTGACCAACAAGACGTTCACCCGTCTTTGTAAAACCAACAACCGATGGTGTAAGACGACTCCCCTCCGGATTTGTGATGACGGTAGGTTCGCCGCCTTCCATAACAGATACAACCGAATTTGTTGTACCCAAATCAATACCAATTACTTTTGACATTTTAATTATCCCCCTTAAAAACTTTTAAACTACATAAAGTCTATTTATTTTATCTAAATTAAAAAAATTAATTAGCAACTACCTTAACCATACTTGGCCGAATGACGCGTCCCCGCACCATGTAACCTTTTTGCAGCTCAGCCTCAATTGTATCATCTTCCTTTTCAGCATCCTGCACCCGCATAATAGCTTGATGGAAGTTTGGATCAAACTTTTCACCTTCGGTCTTAATAGCTTCAAGACCATTTTTTTTCAGTGCATCACCAAATTGTTTGTAAATCATTTCCACCCCTGTATGAAGTGCTTCTGCATCGGTCGGTTCTGCTTCCAGTGCACGTCCAAAATTATCAAGCAATGGCAGCATATCCGTAATAAGCGTCTGCGCAACAACAGCAGAAAGCTCTTCCTTTTCCTGACGCGTACGGCGGCGGAAATTATCAAAATCAGCTTGAAGGCGCTTAACGCGTTCTTCCTTCTCCTGAATTTCTTTTTCTTTTTCTTCCAAAACCATTTTATTGGCTTTAATTTCAGACTGCAGCTTTTCCAGAAAATCAGTTACAGATTGTTCTCCTCGATCTGCGATATCCTGCTCTGTATCCACCTCCGGAGTTGCGTCTGCCTGTGATACATCGGCTTCACGAATTTCTTCTTTCATCTCATTGAGAACTGCTTCATCTTTTTCCTTCATTCCCTTTTTTATAAATGGCATTTTCAAAACCTCACCTCTTTAGTTTTCATTTCAGGCCAAAATTTATGTTTTATGGTGCCAAAGCTACCATCTGAACTGTTTTATAACCTCTGCCAAATTACTGTTGATATAGTTCAACAATGACATTACCTTACCATATTCCATACGCGTCGGACCAAGAACTGCAATTGTTCCAAGGAGTTCTCCATCCAAATGATAGGTAGCCGTAATAATGCTGCAATCCTGAATACCACTGTACGTATTTTCATGCCCAATCGTCACAGCAAGACCTTCACCCCTATGCGTATGAAGTATATCACGCATAAGCTGTTCCTCTTCAAGCATGAGCAGGATATTCTTTACCTTTTCGACATCTTTAAACTCCGGCTGATTTAAAAGCTGCGTTGTTCCCCCCAGAAAAAGACGCTCTTTCTTCTCTGTATCCAACGCCCGGCGTATAACCTCCAACGCAGCTTCATAGAGCGAGTTATCCATGATTTCATCTTTAATGCGCTGCAAGCTTGTCATCTTGATCGAATCAAGTGTCTGACCAACAAGACACGTATTAATCACTCGTGCCATACGTTGAAAGTCATCAAAACGCGCTCCATCCGGCATAGTAATAATCTTATTTTCTACAAAACCCGCATCCGTCATAATTACAGCAATTACACGATTTGAATCAAGTGGTAAAAACTGTAAGCTACGAAATGCAGCTTGTGAAAGCTGTGGTGCCAGCACAAGCGAAATATTCTTCGTCATACGTGATATGATCTTTGCCGTTTCCTGAAAAACTTCTTCAGCCCGCTTTACCTTGGCCCTATACCATTTTTCAATAAGAGCAATTTCATTATCTGTCATCGCCTCCGGCGGCAAAAGATCATCTACATAGAAACGATATCCTTTTGAAGAGGGGATGCGACCAGAAGAAGTATGAAGCTGCTCAAGATAACCAAGCATTTCAAGATCTGCCATTTCATTACGAATTGTGGCCGGACTTACTCCAAGATCGTATTTGCGAGCAATTGTCCGTGAGCCAATAGGTTCTGCGGTGGAAATATAGTCATTTATAATAGCCTGCAGAATTCGCTGCTTGCGTTCATCAAGCATTTCTCCCACCCCCTATTGTTAGCACTCTAAACGAGTGAGTGCTAATGTCTAATAAGAATGTATCACTCTTTGAACAAAAAGTCAATAAAGCTGCTCTTTTTTTGCAATATTTTTTTTGTAAAACAAACATTCCGGGTCAAACTGTTATGTCTACACAGAATTTTTTGCTATATTTTATCAATTTACTGTTTCACTTCTTTTTCCATATTTTTTGATAAACATGCACTGCTCATAGTAATCGATTAAAGTCTCTATTCTGCAAATCAGACTTTTGCATATATGCCATTAGCCATTAGATCCATTCAGCGGCAAAATTCTCAGTATAGTTATGCTGCACCAACGACAAAAGGAAACCGCTGCTTCGTAGCCACAGCGGTTTAATTGGAAACATTATATTTTTGCTTACTTCAAAACTAACCACAACTTTCAGTTTCGTTTGCAATTCACTTATTTTTCAAAGACCTTCGCTACATCCTTTAAATACGTTGTAATTTCAAGATGCTGTGGACAGCTTTGCTCACATTTCTTGCAATTAATGCAATCTGATGCCTTACCATATGTTTTTGTATAGTTCGCATAATATACATTGTGTATCGAAAAACCTGAATGCACAGCCTGCTTTTCTGCATTATATAACGCAAAATATTTAGGTATGGCAATATTCTTTGGGCAGCCAGCAACACAGTATTGACAGGATGTACATGGTATGGCAATTGCTTCATTGATAATTTTCACAGCCTGTTCCACAGCATCATATTCTGCTGAATTGAACGGCTTAAAATTCTGCATATAAGCAGTATTGTCTAACAGCTGATCCAACGAGGACATTCCGCTCAACACCATCATAACATTTTTCTGACTTGCGGCAAAGCGAATTGCCCAGGACGGGATGGACAGATCCGGCTGCTGTTCTTTAAATAATTGCGCTGCTTTCTCTGGGACTTTTGCAAGCATACCACCCTTTACCGGTTCCATAACGATGACCGGCTTACCGTGCTTCTCTGCAACTTCATAACATTTCCCCGACTGAATGCTCTCATTCGCCCAATCAATATAGTTGAGCTGTATCTGAACAAAGTCAACCTCTGGATGCTCCGTCAATATTTCATCAAGAAGATCTGCCGTATCATGGAAGGAAAACCCGATTTTCTTAATTTTTCCTTCTGCCTTTTTTTTCTGAATAAAGGCAAAGCTATCAAACTTTGTAGCTGTTGCATAGTTTGTTATCCCAAGATTATGCAATAAATAATAATCAAAATAGTCTACACCACATTTTTCCAGTTGTTCATTGAAAATACGTTCCATATCTTTTTTTTCCTTCAAAAGCATCGTCGGCATTTTCGTCGTTACAGTAAAAGATTCCCGCCTGTGACGCTTTACAAGCGCCTCCCGCAATATAATCTCGCTCTTAAAATCATGATACATATAAGCCGTATCAAAATAAGTAAAACCTCTATCCAAAAAAGCATCCACCATTTTCTTCACTACATCTATATCAACACTTGCCTGGTCATTCTGATCCTTAATCGGTAACCGCATGAAACCAAATCCTAATTTTTTCTTTTCCATTTCTATAT
>JBAYAD010000254.1:0-3991 GCA_041669965.1 Selenomonadaceae bacterium | reverse complement strand
CCATATAAGCTGCATTGCTTTTTGGTGCGGAAGCAACATAAGTAACTGCCTCAGCCAACGGTATACGTGCCTCCGGCATCCCTATAAACTGAACAGCCTGTACAGCTGCCATCGCAACGACAAGCGCCTGTGAATCGGCATTGCCAACATCTTCGGCCGCGCAAATTGCTACACGGCGAGCGATAAAATTCGTGTCTTCTCCTGCCGCAATCATACGTGCAAGATAATGAATTGCCGCATCAGGATCACTGCCACGCATACTTTTTATAAAAGCTGACACTGTATCATAGTGATTATCACCTTTTTTATCATAGCTCTGTAGACGATCACCAACAATTTCCTGCAATGAATCCACTGTAATTTCTCCACCAATTTTTGATACCATTGCACCCGCCTGTTCTAAAAGATTCAGAGCCATCCGTGCATCGCCACTAGCAATCTGTGCAATACACTTGAGCACATCGACATCACAACTAAACTGATATCGCCCCAGCCCTCGCTCACTGTCTTTTAAGGCCTGCTGACAAATCTTTACAATCTGTTCATCTGTCAAAAGCGTCAATTTCACAATACGCACGCGTGAAAGAAGTGCATGATTGACCTCGAAGTACGGATTCTCTGTCGTCGCTCCAATAAGGATAAGTCTTCCGTCTTCTACATATGGAAGAAGTACATCTTGCTGGCTCTTATTAAAACGATGTATTTCATCAATAAATACAATGGTTCGTTTTTGATAGAACTTTCGTTGCTCAGCTGCCGCCTCAACAATCTTCCTTATATCAGCAATACCTGAAGATACTGCATTCATCTTATTAAAATTACTATGCGTGACATTGGCAATCATTTGTGCAAGCGTCGTTTTTCCTGTTCCCGGCGGTCCATAGAAAATCAACGATGGTATGTGATCGCTTTCAATCATCTTACGCAGATACCGACCTTTTCCAACGGCTTCCTCCTGTCCAACAAACTCGTCAAAATGTATCGGACGCATGCGTTGTGCCAATGGTGCATAATCGCTACTTCCTTTCATATGATCTTGTGATACTGAAAACAAGTCCAAATCTTCCATATTCATTCCCCCGTCGATCCTATACCACCCTGCCGCAGTTCTCCCTGCCCAACCATGTCGCCATCAATTATAAGATAGCGATAAAAAATCCCCTGTGCAATCCGCATCCCTTTTGCTACAACAATATTTTTATCACTGTGATTAACAAGTGCCAGCATAATATGCCCTTCATTTTCCAGATTATTATAATAATCTGCGTCAATAATTCCTTGATTATTAATGCAGGTCACCTGATTTTTTATTGAAAATCCCGACCGTACATGGAGGCCAAGGTATTCATCTGGCTGCATATATACCTTAAGTCCTGTCGCTACAAGCATTACCTTATGAGGCAGCAGCACACAATCTGCAGCTGCTTCAATATCGTAACCAGCACTCATTCCTGTTTTTCTTTGCGGTAAATGTATATTTTTTCCTTTATATTTTTTTACAATTTCAAATCCTCTTATTCTCATAAATCCTCCCTGTAGAACTTTTGTTCTTTTTATTTTATCAAAAAAGAGCAAAGCCTGCTTACCGCTCTGCTCTCCCATTGCGAATCAATTTTTGCTTTCATCTTTTCTTTCACTATCATAGCTTCCGACAATCGGCTTTGCTGGCATAATCGTTGAAATCGCATGCTTATAAACAAGTTGCTGCTTTCCTGCACTATCAAGAATAACTGTAAAATTATCAAAGCCTTTGACAAACCCCTTTAATTGAAACCCATTGACAAGATGAATAATTACAGCCACATTTTCTTTACGCACTTGATTTAAAAAACTATCCTGTAAATTAATGACTTTTGCTGGCATGAAAAAACCTCCTTATGCCTCCATTTTCATTTATCTAATTCTACTTTATTTCAAAAGTTCCTGCTATATCCGCATAAACAACATCAATCAAGTTATCGGCAGTATAGTCTCCCACATCATACCAATGAATATATGGCATTTTTTTATACCAAGTAAGCTGGCGTTTTGCAAAATGACGTGTTGCACGTTGGATCAAAGCAACTACCTGTTCTCGTGAAATTTCACCAGCAAGATAAGCAGCTGTTTCCTTATAGCCAATTCCCTGCATTGCCTGGCAATCACATGTAATACCATTTTGCTGAAGCCTCGCTACTTCAGCTTCCAAACCAGAAGCAAACATAAGCTCAACACGAAAATCTATTCGTTTATAAAGCGCCGCCCTTTCACGTGTCAGGCCAACGACATAAACATCATACTTCAGCTCGCCATCTGTTGCTGATTTCTCCCGTGATATTTGTTCGCCTCCCATATGATAAACCTCAAGGGCACGAATCACACGACGAAAATCATTTACATGCAATCTTGCGGCAGTTTTTTCATCCACAGAAACAAGCATATTGTAAACATATATCTTACCTTTCTCCTCTGCAAGTTGCTCAAGTTTCTTTCGATACACTGCATCACCAGGTGTCTTGTTAAAATAATAACCTTCAACAAGAGCCTTTATGTAAAGCCCTGTCCCACCAGCAAGAATCGGTATTTTCCCTTTTGTATTGATTTCTGTAATATATTTCACTGCGGATTTTCTAAACTGCGTAACACTATATTTTTCTTGCGGTTCCATAATGTCAATCATATGATGCACAACCCCTTGACGCTCTTTCATGGTTGGCTTTGCTGATCCAATATCAAATCCTTTATAGACGAGCATTGAATCACCTGATATGATTTCCGTCTGCAGTTTTTTTGCAAGTTCAATACTAAGCGCAGTTTTTCCTACAGCCGTAGGCCCTAAAATCACAATAAGTCTTTCTTTTTTCATTTAAGTTCCAATGTACCATCCAGAGGTACGATATGTACTTCTGCACGCGACATAGATTCAGTCATCTGCTTGTATTCTTCCGGATTCTGTGCGATTTTTTCCCACGTATTATAATGAACGGGAATTACGTTCCGTGCATTCAATAGTTGTGCTGCCATCGCTGCATCTTCCATTCCCATTGTATATTCATCCCCAATTGGCAAAATTGCATAGTCAATATTTTCTTTACGACCAATAATTTGCATATCACTAAATAACGATGTATCCCCAGCAAAATAAATATTGATCGTATCAAAATGAACTACAAAACCACATGCATGGCCACCAGCAACACCACAGCTATGGATTGCTGTAGTCATACGAACCTTACCAAATGGAAAGCGATGTGAGCCACCAATGTTCATCCCATAGACATTTTCACACCCCTGCTCCTGACAAAGACGGAGTACCTCCGGCACGCCAATAATCATGGCACCTGTTCGTTTCGCAATTAATGCTGCATCACCCAGGTGATCACCATGTGCATGAGATACAAATATATATTGACAATCAACATCTTCCTGCTTAACAGTTGCAACCGGATTTCCCGTAAAATACGGATCAAACAATAGTTTGGTTATGCCATTATCAATCATAAAGCAAGAATGCCCAAAATAAGAAAATTTAATCATAAAGCGCCGCCTTTCTTGAAACAATATAAATAGATCTTATCATTAAAATTATACATTGAAATAAAAAATCCTTCTTATTTCATTTTCCCTTCACCATTAATACTTTTAAAAAGCAAATTGCAAAAACCTTTTTAACGTTGTATGCTTAATATTATTATATAACAAATCTGCTAAGAGGGGTGCTTTCATGTCTTATACTTTAACCTTGCCACAGTTCAATGCAACATTTTCCCGACCTTTGCCACAGACAAGGACACTTCTTGTTGCCGGAGGGCGGGCACCGCAAAATGCCTGGCTAAAGGAAGTTGCTGTCAATAAAGATATATGGTGTGCCGATCATGGCCTTGATGCCTGTATCGCAGCCAGCCTTACACCACAGCATCTTATCGGTGACGGTGACAGTGCCAGCAGTAGTGGATGGGCCTGGAGCAGAACACATCATATTCCCACAGAAAGATTTTCTCCACTAAAGGAT
>JBAYAD010000253.1:0-4027 GCA_041669965.1 Selenomonadaceae bacterium | reverse complement strand
CCCATTTATCATTTTCATCTGTGTAAAGTGCTGCGGTATAAAGCTCATCTTTATAAAGAACAACTGCCGTATAACCATAAAGAGGCAAGCGTTCCGCCTTCTCTGCCCTGTTATATGCCGGCATATATATCCTCGTATAACCTGCTGGCAGGATTGCCGCCACAGCTCTTCCCTCTATCGGTGTTACTTTGCCATCCTGAATCCCCACCGCCAAGCAATTCGGCAGAAACATAAGATCTGCACTTTCCGGTAAAGGAATGAGGTCTTCCGGCTTTAATAAAATATTTTCACTGCCGCTTCGTCCCATTCCGGCAAAGCCCGGGGCATCAAATATTTCACCCTTTTCATCGGCATAAAGTGCTGTAATCATACTTGCGTTTCCTCCTGCTGTTTTATTGCCGCATCGTTCTCTGTTTGCGCTTCCGTTTTCACTTTTGCCTTCTTTGTTTTTTTCGGATTAAATCGATTCATTGCCAAATCGATTCCAGCCGTTGTCACACATTCAACGGCTGGCAAAAGATAGTTAATAACTTCTTTTATCTTCGGCACATCCTCATCTGAAAATTTGGCAAGTACATGATTCACGACCGTCCATCCCGGCAACGGTCTGCCAATACCGATACGCACACGCGCAAAATTCTCATTCTCTACATTTGCCAGAATCGACTTAATCCCATTATGACCACCTGCACTGCCCTTACGACGAATGCGCAGCGTACCTGCCGCAATATCCATATCATCATGCACCACAATAAGATCTTTTGTTTCAATCTTATACCAATGCAGGATCGGCCCAATTGCCCTGCCACTATCGTTCATATACGTTTGCGGTTTCACAAGAATGACCTTCTCCCCATCGATATGGCCTTCTGCAATCTTCGCCTCGAACTTATCCTTCCACATAGTATTATCAATATGCAAACGTTCAGCGAGCGCATCGATAAACATAAATCCTACATTGTGTTTCGTCTGACTATATTCCTGTCCGGGATTCCCCAGACCTGCAATTACTTTCATCCAAATGCCTCCAAAATATTAAAAAAATCACCTGATACTTAACCTACCCATTATATATAACTTATTGTATCACAGAACCACCAAAAATAAATCCGAAATCACAAAAGAAAAGACCGTCATCCTGATGATGACGATCTGATTTTATTTGCCAAAATAAAAATAAGCGAGGACAAGAATACCTAGAATAATACGGTACCAGCCAAAGATCTTAAAATCATTATTTTTGATATAACGCAGCAAAAACTTAATAGAAACAATCGATACAACAAAAGCAACAACCATACCAACCAACATGATAATAACTTCCGTACCGGTGTAATTTAATCCGAATTTCACGAGCTTCAAAAAGCTTGCACCAAACATAACCGGAATTGCAAGAAAAAAAGTGAACTCGGCTGCTACGTAGCGCGATACACCGAAAAGAAGCCCTCCAATAATCGTCGAACCGGAGCGTGATGTACCTGGAACAAGCGACAACACTTGAAACAGTCCAATAATGAAGGCTGTCTTGTAATCAAGGCTGTCAAGATCTGTTATACGCGGTGTACGATTCTTATTGTAGTTTTCTACAAGTATAAACAATACCCCATATAAAATCAGTGTAAAGGCCACGACATGAGCATTCATGAAATGTTCTTCCATGTATTTGTTAAAAGAAAGCCCTATAACAGCTGCCGGAATACAAGCAAAAATAACTTTATACCACAATGAAAATGTTTTACTTTTTTCATTTTTACTTTTCCACGATGAAAATGGATTGAGCCTTTCAAAATTCAGTACAACAACTGCCATGATAGCCCCCAGCTGAATAACAACAAGAAACATATCCATAAAGTTTTTTTCAACATTGAGCCGCATGAATTCATCGACAAGAATCATATGTCCTGTACTACTGATTGGCAGCCATTCAGTAAGCCCCTCAACGATCCCAAGAATGACCGTTTTTATAAGTTCTATAATACTTAAATCCACAAAAAATCCTCCTATATATCTATTTAAAATAAAAGCAAATTTTATTATAGCACAGCTTTCTTACTCATGCATGTAAATTTGCTGAATAACACTTCTGTTTTTACAAAAAAATCCCCTGCAGAAAACACTCTACTAAAGTGCCATAACTGCAGGGGGTATCGATAAACCTTATCCTTCTTATTTGAAGAGCTGGCTTACCGACTGATGTGAATGGATGCGCATAATAACATCGCCAAGTGCATCGGCAATCGAAAGAGAAATGATTTTCTTGGATTCCTTTTCTTTTGGCAGTGGAATCGTATTCGTGATGATGAGTTTTTCAATGTTTGAATCATTGATAGACTGCACAGCTGGATCACTAAGGATTGCATGCGAGCAGCATGCGTAAACAGCCTTTGTTCCCAGGTTTCCCAAGGCCTTCGCGCCTTCACAAAGCGAACCTGCTGTATCGACGATATCGTCAATCATAATGGCCGTCTTCCCTTTAACATCACCAATAAGATTCATAACTTCCGCACAGCCCGGTCTCGGACGGCGCTTTTCAATGATGGCAATTGGTGCCTGCAAACGATCCGCCAAGATACGGGCGCGTGTTACGCCGCCTAAATCTGGAGATACAACAACAATGTCTTCAAGTTTTTTCGTAAGAATGTACTCTGCAAGTACAGGAGCTGCTGCAAGATGATCCACGGGAATATCAAAGAATCCCTGAATCTGTCCTGCATGAAGATCTACTGTTACCACACGATCTACACCGGCTGTCTGCATAAGATTAGCAACAAGCTTAGCAGAAATAGGTTCACGACCACGTGTTTTACGATCCTGACGCGCATAAGCATAATATGGCACAACTGCCGTTATATTATGTGCGGAAGCACGTTTGCACGCATCAACCATAATTAAAAGTTCCATTAAACTGTCATTTACTGGCTGACAGGTTGGCTGAACAATAAAAATGTCCTTACCTCTAATGCTTTCACTAATCATGACCTGCGTTTCACCGTTGTTGAAATGACCGACATATGCATTACATAATTCCACACCGATGTGTGCTGCTATTTCCCTGGCAAGCTCCGGATTCGCATTACCTGTAAGAATGCATAAGTTCCCAGTATCTACTGTCATTTTTTTTAAATCCTCCAAATCATTACTCATATTTATTTTTTGCGGGCATTTGCCCATATATAAACGGCAGTGCCGTCTGTACCTTATTTATGCTTATCAGCCCAGCCATCAATATTTTTCTGACGAGCACGTGCAATTGCAAGATCCAATGGGGGAACATCTTTTGTAATTGTCGACCCAGCCCCGACATAGGCGCCATTACCAACCGTAATCGGCGCAACAAGATTTGAGTTACAGCCGATAAAAGAATCATTACCAATTTTTGTTCGGAACTTCGTCTTTCCATCGTAATTGACTGTAATCGTTCCACACCCCATATTAACACCTGATCCCATATCACAATCACCAATATAGGAAAGATGTGGCAGCTTACTGCCATTTCCGATTGTCGAATTCTTTACTTCGACAAAATTTCCGATCTTGACATTTTTCGTAATCTTTGTATTTGGCCGAAGATGTACATATGGACCCATGATCACACCATCTTCGATTTCACATTCATGTGCATAAGAAAAATGGGCCGTAACATGATTGCCAATTGTCGTATTCGTAAAACGGCTGTTCGGACCAATCTCACAACCTTCACCAATACATGTAGCACCTTCGAGCCACGTAAACGGATAGATAACCGTATCCTTTCCAACCGTGACATCCATATCAACAAAGGTACTGTCCGGATCCATGATTGTAACACCAGAGTCCATGAGCTCAATATTCTTGCGTCGGCGCAGAATCTTTTCTGCCCCCGAAAGCTGCACCCGGGAATTAATTCCGAGTGTTGATTCATAATCATCTGCTGCTGCAGCCCAAATTTTTTCACCCTTTTTCTTAAGGATTCCGAGCACATCCGGCAGGTAGTACTCGCCCTGCGCATTATCACAGTTGACACTTTCCAATGCAGCAAAAAGCGCTT
>JBAYAD010000252.1:0-4038 GCA_041669965.1 Selenomonadaceae bacterium | reverse complement strand
GTCATAGTATCACCTCTGTTGATATATTGAAACATATTGTAATTATATCATAAGATGACTTTATTGCAAAATAGTTACTAATCCGATAACTGAAATATTAAAATAGTTATTTATCAGATGAATTATTATAAAATATATTGATAAAAAGTTAAAATAATAAAAAATAAGCTAAATTAAGACAAATAAAAGAATTTTTAAAAACATATTGAAATTAAATATTAAATATGCTATATTGATAAAAGAGATTCATCAGATGAATTATAATATAAATTATCAGATGAATTTTGCAATTTAAAGTATTATATTAACTAAAAAGAAAGGTAGCGACTTATTTTATGAAAGCAATCATTTATGAAGGACCTGAAAAAGTAACTGTAAAAAATGTGCCGGAACCGGAGGTTAAACCAGGAGAAGTACTTGTCCAGATATCTTATGCCGGTATATGTGGAACTGATTTAAATATCTATGCGGGCACACATCCCCGGGCAAAAGCGCCATTGATACCGGGACATGAGTTTTCTGGTGTAACAATGACAGACTGCAGCCGCTTTCCTAAAGGGACACGTGTTGCTGGGTATCCTTTGTTGTCTTGTGGACATTGCGATCCGTGCAAGACAGGCAATGAACATGTATGCGATACACTTGGATTACTGGGCATAGATTGTGATGGAGCTATGACGGAATACATTCCTGTAGCAGAAGAAAAGCTGGTAAAACTTCCAGATGCGATGTCGGATAAATTAGGTGCATTTGTCGAACCAGTAGCGGTTACGGTTCATGCGCTGCGTGAAAATAATTTTGTACCAGGAGCTAAAACAGCAGTTTTTGGCTGTGGAACAATCGGGCTGGCAACGGCACTGACATTGCGCATTTTTGGTGCGCAGGAAGTGACGATGTTTGAAACGGATGGAAGTCGTGCAACGTTTGCCAGGACAATGGGGTTTGAAGTTTTTAATCCGATAGGATTGAACATGGAAAAATTCGCTAGAGAAAAAACAGATGGTGCTGGTTTTGACTGGGTGTTTGATTGTGCAGGTGTGCAGCCAGTGGCAAATGTTTTAATTGATGTTGTAAAAGTGAAAGGGCATATTGTCATCATAGCGGGTTATAAAAAACCTGCAGAGCTGCCTTTGATCAAAGGTATGTTTAAGGAAATATCGATTGGGTTTACGCGTGTATATCGCTATAAGGATTTTGACATTGCGGCTAATATCATGCAGCGCGAACCGGATTATGAAAAAATCATTACGAATTTATTGCCGCTTGATGAGGCAAAAAAAGGTTTTGATTTGTTGACAACACCTGGAACTGGTGCGATAAAAGTAATGTTTAAAATATAAATCCAGTAATGGATTTGTAGCTGATATCAATGAAAACGGGGCGATTCTTATGCTGTTTATGGAGAAGTTTTATTTAAAAGGAAAAAAAGCTATTGTTACTGGTGGGGGTGGCGGGCTTGGTGCAGGTATGGCTGAAGGTCTTTGTGAAGCAGGGGCTGAAGTGGTAATTATTTCATCAAGTGATCGCTGCACGAAGGCGGCTGAAATGCTTGTGAAAAAAGGTTTTATGGCACATGCAGTTCAAGCAGATCTGATGAAGCGGACAGAAGTTAAAGAAGGCTTTGAAAAAGCGGTTAAACTGCTTGATGGCAAATTGGATATATTGGTAAACAACGCTGGTATCCAACGGCGGCATAAGTGCGAAGAGTTTCCGATGGAAGACTGGGATGATGTAATCAGTGTTAATTTAAATGCGGTATTTCAAATGTGCCAGTTGGCAGGACGGATCATGCTGGCAAAGGGTGGCGGGAAAATTATTAATTTGGCCTCGATGTTGAGCTTTTTTGGCGGTTTTACTGTGCCGGCCTATGCAGCGAGCAAGGGCGGCGTGGCACAAATGACTAAAGCTCTGGCAAACGAATGGTCCGGACGCAATGTGCACGTAAATGCGATTGCTCCGGGGTATATGGATACGGAGATGAACGTAAACCTTATCAATGACAAAAAACGCAATGAAGAAATTTTAGGACGTATTCCTATTGGGCGTTGGGGAAAACCAGAAGATATGAAAGGGCTGGTCGTTTTCCTGGCGTCGCCAGCCTCGGATTATATTAATGGTGCAATTATTCCGGTTGATGGCGGATATTTGGTTAAATGAAAAAATAAGCATCTAAAGAAAGGCAGCTGATACTAATATGGTAGATTTTAAGTTAGCAAATGAGGCGATGAGAAAAGCACGAAATAAAATTGTACCTTGTGCAGTGCTCATGTATGTTATGTGTTTTTTAGACAGATCAAATATAGGTTTTGCAAAACAAGCTTTTCAGCTTGATACAGGCATTAGCGATGCAGCTTTTGCACTTGGAGCAGGCATATTTTTCCTTGGGTATGCTGCATTTGAAGTACCGAGTAATATCATTATGCATCGTGTCGGAGCTAAGTTTTGGCTGACACGTATTATGGTCACGTGGGGATTGATTGCTGCAGGTTTTGCACTTGTAACAACAGAGACAGAATTTTTGGTCCTGCGTGTACTATTAGGTATAGCTGAAGCGGGATTGCTGCCAGCAATCGTGTACTATTTTACATACTGGTTTACAGAGGAACATCGCAGTTCAATGATGGGATTGTTTTGGCTGGGGGTTCCGCTGGCCTTTGTGTTTGGTTCTCCGATATCCGGGTTGTTGCTGGATTTACATGGTTTTTTAGGTTTTAATGGATGGCAGTGGATGTTTGCTGTTGAAGGCTTGTTAGCAGCAGCTGTGGGCATTGTTATTTATGAGCGGCTCTGTGATAAACCAGATGATGCTGCCTGGCTGACGGACGAAGAAAAAGCGGCTTTAAAAGATGTACTGGCAGAAGAGGCTTCACATAAGAAGTTTGAAAAAGTGGGTGCACTATCAGCATTGACAAATCCTAAAGTTTGGTATATGTGTCTGATTAGTTTCGTAGTGCAGATTGCTAATAATGGATTTAATTTTTATTTTCCAACGCAGGTTGCCAATTTGCTGGGAATGAAAGTTGGTACCACGGTTGGTTTTGTGAGTGCGATTCCCTGGATCTGCTGCGCGATTGCTATGGTGTATTTGCCGCGTTTGTCGGATAAAACAGGCAGCCGCGGAATCATGGCGGGCTGGATCATCTTTATATCGGGCATAGGGTATATTGTTTCAGCAACGACAATTCCAGCATTGGGGATTACTGCAATGTGTTTTGTTGCTGCCTGCAATGTTGCTTGTCAGCCGATTTACTGGACAATGCCCGGACGTTTTCTTACAGGCGCTGGTGCGGCCAGTGGTATAGCGCTTATAAATTCGCTTGGCAATTTAGGTGGATTTGTTGCACCTAATCTGCGCGTCTGGGCGGAAACGACATTTGCTTCTACTACTGCTGGGCTGTATACAATGGCAGGTATGGCCTTCCTGTCTGCAATATTGCTCTGGCTGACGGTTCCGATGGGACTGGGAAATAATTTGTTGAAAAAGTTACAGAAAGATAAGCAGAAAAAGCTGGTTAATACCGATTAATTATTTTTAAATACAGTATTTTCTAAATATAAGATAATTTCTAACACATGAGGGGATTTTAAAATGCAAAAAGTCTATGTTACAGATTATGAATATGTTTCGTTTAAAGAAGAAGAAGGCGAAGTAAACAAGATTGGGGCTGAATTAATACGCGTGCAAAGCCGTACTGAAGAAGAAGTTATTGCTAACTGCAAGGATGCAGACGGCCTGCTGAATCAATATGCGCCAATTAGCCGAAACGTGATAGAAAACCTGCCGAATTTGAAGGTGGTGGGTCGGTATGGCGTGGGTGTCAACACAGTAGATATGGATGCAGCGACTGAGCATGGCATATGCGTGGTAAATGTGCCGGATTATTGTATGGATGAGGTTTCCAACCAGGCCTTTGCATTGATGATGGCATGTCTGCGTAAAGTTCCATTGCTGAATCATCAGGTGAAAAATCGTGGTTGGGATTATAAATTAGGTAAACCGATACACCGTTTGCGTGGTCAAAAATTAGGGCTTTTGGG
>JBAYAD010000251.1:0-4084 GCA_041669965.1 Selenomonadaceae bacterium | reverse complement strand
CGGTGAGTCTAATTATGTGATGTTTATTGAAGTCTATCGAACCTATAAAAGCATTCGCAGTGATGGCAGCCTCAAAGTGCTGGAAAAGCACCTGGCACGCATTCTTTCCAGTAGTGAAGATGAAGCCTATGGCGCCCTTGAAAAATTACTGGAGCATATCTTAAAACCAAAAAAAATGAAAGAATACGGTGTAAAAGAAAAAGATTTAGAAGCTTATACCGATATCGTCATGACAAAGCAGAGTCGGCTTATGGCAAATAATTACGTCGAACTTTCAAGAGATCGCGTTCGAGCTATATATCAGAAGTTGTTTTAAATAGGCCGATTTTTTATGTATTGTTGGGAAATTGAATTTGCAAATTCACATACATCACAAAAAAACTTGTAGTGAGATACCAATGACGTAAGCGGGAATTTATCAATGCTGTAAAAATGCAGCAGCTTGCATTGAATTCGTTGACTTTTCAAAGGCGGGTCATTACAATACAGGTAGCAACGTATGTTGTTGGTTGAAAATGAGAAAGCTGTTTTGCAGCGGATGGTGTTGTGTGATGAAGTTACGTGGATTTGTACCCAATAAATACCTATATCCTTATATTAGCCGATACTGGAGCTGGGAGAATGAAAAATGTCTGCCTAAGATCTTTGCCGGTACAGGAACAGAGCTGATGTTTACCTATGGGAATCCTCTGACAGCCATTCGATCTGATGGTTTACAGGAAAAATTACCAGCGAGTTATTTGATGACGCCGCGGTTTGATTTTTGTCAATTGCAGCAGAAAAAATCCTATGGGTTTATTTCTATTCGTTTCAGGGCAGGTGCTTTTCGTCATTTTTGTCGCAATTCAAGTGCAGAGTTTATTGATTCTTTTGTTGATATTAAAGACTTATGGGGAACGATGGGAGCAGCTTTTCGTGATCAAGTTGTTTCAGCAGTTACAGTTACGGCTAAAATTAAGATTATTGAACAGTATCTGTTTTATTTTTTGAAAAAAAATCGCAAATGGGATGCTGAGATAGATTGGATGACACGTTTATTATTACATGATTATAATAAAATCAATGTGAGTGATTTATGTCGGGATTCCTGTTTGAGCCAACGTCAGGTTGAGCGTAAAATGAAAGCTGCGGTTGGCGTTAGTCCAAAATCTTTTCAGCAGATTGCACGGTTTGAAGGGGTAATAAAAGAGCTTCTTCTCAATCGTCAACAAAAATATTTGGACAAAGCAATCGATTATGGCTATTATGATCAGTCACATTTTCTTAAAGAATTTAAAAAATATATTGGTGAATATCCGCATTGTTTTTTGCAGGAAAAAAATTTTATGTCGAATTTTTACAATAGAAAACTTCATATCTAATTTATAATAAAGCAGTAGGCAAATATAAGTTTGATATAGAAGGAGAAATGAGACATGTTATTAAAAGCAGCGTTTATTTTTATTGCACCGGAAACGGACTCTACAGTGCATCAGGCGGTTATTCCAAGTCCTGTAGTTGAACTGCATGTGGTTGGTGTTAAAAACTACAAAGAGGCAGTTTTAGCTGCAGAGAAATTAGCAGCAGAAGGCATTACAGCTTTTGAGCTTTGTGCGGGTTTTGGTGTTGCAGGCGTAGTAAAGATTAAAGAAGCCGTGGGGAATGCTATGGTAGGAGTTGTACGGTTTGATACACATCCAGGGCTGAATAATAAAAGTGGTGATGAATTGTTTCAATAAGTTCACAGTGCATTGAAAAAGAAAAAATAAGTTTTACAGATAACAGTTGATGTCAATTCATTAACTGTTATTTTTTGCAATATAGAATAAAGGGACATTTCCTTTTTGCTAACAAAGTGCTATATTGTAAGCAGAAAGAGCGATCTATAGAACAAAACAAGTGAGAAAATGGTTTTTGAACGTTTCTAGTGGCATTTATAACTTTAAAGGAGTGCTTTCTATGATGATTGCCTGTTTTCGCATTTTAAACCGGAATAAAAAAATGATTTTGCAACGAAGTGTTTTGTACCTTATAAAATACAAACAAGGTTGTAAGTCTGTGGTTAAAAATCTTCAGCAGAGATTAAAAAGATTTCAAACCTGTATCATCTGTCGATTTGTGGGTATACTTGCTTTACTATTGTTAGCCGGGGTGACTCACGCTGCGGCTCCAACTCCAACAGATATAGTATCTTCAGTGGATAATAATAAAGAAGCGGCAACGGTCAAGCTGTTGGCACGTGCAAGCCTTCAACTGACAAGAACACCGCATCCAATGGTCCGTTTGCATACAGAGGGGACGATTCCTCACCAGGGGATATATGATCAGTCCGTCAGCGCAGCGCGTGACTTTCCTTTAATGCTTGATGCCGCTCTGGCATGGCGCCTATCTGCTGATCGGCGCTATGCAGAACAGGTCGATGCTTTTTTGCGTGATTGGACCGCTGTTTATGTGCCGAGCTACAATCCTATTGATGAAACTAAGTTCGATGCGTTTATACAGGCATATAGGTTAACACGAAATGCACTTTCGCCAGCGACTCGAGAAGCCACACAGCATTTTTTGCGTACATTGGCGGAAGGCTACATTGAGCGCAGCAAGATGCACAGTGATGGTCGTAAGTCAGCACAATCAGCTACCTGGGTCAATAATTGGCAGAGTCATCGAATTAAAATCATGGCACTTTCAGCAGCGGCACTGGAAGATCGTGTGCTTATGGACGAAGTACATAAGTTATTTTTGCAACAAATTGCCGCTAATGTGGGTCTGGATGGGTCTGTAAAGGATTTTGCAGACCGGGATGCATTACACTATGTGGTTTATGACCTTGAACCGCTTACTTTGGCAGCCCTTGCCGCACAGACATTTGGTGACGACTGGCTGCATGACAAAGCATCAAATGGTGTTTCGCTGGCGGATGCGATTGAATGGCTGCTGCCTTATGCGAATGGAACCAAAACGCACGAAGAATTTGTACACACACATGTAGTATTCGATAAAAAACGTGCAGATGCTGGTGTGTCTGGATTCTCCGGACAATGGAATCCGAAAAGTGCGAAAACACTGTTTTGGCAAGCGGCCCAATTGAATTTTTCCTATCGTCCACTTGCTGAAAAGCTGCTGCCAACTGAGCCTGATTGGCTGGTGTTCTGGGATTTGCGCGACTAGGTAAGGTCAATAGATAGCAGAAAACATCTTTTCGCTTTATAGTGGATGAAGTATTGTGTTTGAGATATTGTCATGATATGATATGCATATAAAAGGGTTAGGCTCGTATGAATCGTGTTAAAATGCATAGAAGTATGGTATCTGTAAATTGGAAAAGTAAAAATTTTATGTATCAGGATTTATCAATCACACTTGATAAATCAGCACCTCCCGGTTTTCCGGGAGGCGTTTTTTTATAGAAAAAAGAAATGAATGATGTCTTATTTCCGCTTCCATGCGGAAGTATTGTATTTGCTGAAAACATAAGGCTGCTATTATAATGACATTAGTAAGGAACAGCAAATACAAATAGAACAATGTGTGGTTGATAATAAATAGAATAATTTATAAAAAAAGAAAGGAGTTAATTATGAACCTTTCATATTGTGTTCCTAGACAACGTAAATTGTTGAAGATTTTATTGACTAAAAATGAATGGCTGACAGGAATCCAACTTTCTTGTATGCTGCATGTTACCGATCGAACTGTTCGCAGCGATGTTAGTGTTTTAAATTATATTTTAGAACAATATCATTCTTCGATTATTTCGGCTCGGGGAAAAGGATATTGTTTACAGACACAAAATAAAGAAGCTTTGCTCTTTGTCTTGTCCAAGAATTCAGAATTGAACAATATTTCCAAAGAATCTTGTGTTAGAAGAATACTGCTGCTTTTGTTAACAACAGATAAAAAATTTGATTTATATGATTTAGAAGAAAAGTTTTTTATCAGCCGGACAAGTTTGGAATCTTATATAAAAAATATTGAAAAAATCCTTGTAAATTTTTCCTCATTAGAAATTATGAGAAAACATGGAAAAATCAAGTTGTCAGGACCAGAATCGTCGATTCGATTTATGTTAAATGAAATTTTAAAGATCCAATACGACCATGAATTG
>JBAYAD010000250.1:0-4087 GCA_041669965.1 Selenomonadaceae bacterium | reverse complement strand
CCTAATATGTACAAAATTGCTGGGGAACTGCTGCCGGGTGTATTTCATGTTAGTGCCAGAGTCGTTGGAGCGAATGCTATAAGTATATTTGGCGATCATTCCGATGTGATGGCGACGCGGCAGACAGGTTTTGCCATGCTGGCTGAAAGCAGTGTGCAGCAGGTTATGGATTTATCGGCAGTCGCGCATTTAGCGGCGATTAAAGGGAGAGTTCCATTTCTTAATTTTTTTGATGGTTTCAGAACTTCGCATGAGGTTCAAAAAATTGAAGTTATGGAATATAAGGAACTGGCAAATTTATTGGATTGGGAGGCCGTTGATGCGTTTAGGAGACGTGCACTCAATTCGGATCATCCACTGACAAAAGGAACGGTACAAGGCAGTGATATCCATTTTCAGCAAAGAGAAGTCTCAAATCGTTTCCATGAAAATATCCCCCAAATTGTAGAAGACTATATGGCAAAGATCAAGAAACTGACAGGACGGGAGTATCATTTGTTCAATTATCATGGTGCACCTGATGCGGAACGCATGATTGTGGCTATGGGCTCGATGTGTGAGGTCATTGAAGAGGTTGTGGATTATCTCAATGCAAAAGGAGAAAAAGTAGGTTTGCTCACAGTGCATCTTTATCGGCCATTTTCTCTGGAGCATTTTTTCAAATATATTCCTTCTACCGTACAAAAAATTGCTGTGCTGGACAGGACAAAAGAAATGGGTTCCTTAGCTGAACCATTATACCTTGATGTTAAAAGTGCTTTTTATGGCAGGAAAAAACAGCCGATTATTGTGGGAGGACGCTGTGGCGTAGGAGGAAAGGATGTAGTTCCTGGCCATATTTATGGCGTTTTTGAAAATTTACAGGCCACTGCTCCACAGGATAACTTTACGGTTGGTATTTTGGATGATGTCAATCATACTTCATTGCCGTTTGGTGAGGATATCGATACTACCGCTGCAAGCACAAAGGCATGCAAGTTCTGGGGCATTGGCTCTGATGGGACGGTAGGGGCCAATAAAAATGCTGTCAAAATTATTGGAAATCATACAGATATGTATGCACAGGCATACTTTGCATATGATGCAAAAAAATCCGGAGGAGTAACAATTTCTCATTTGCGTTTTGGCAGGGAGCCGATAAAATCGCCATACCTTATCTATAAAGCAGACTTTATTGCCTGTCATAATCAATCCTATGTGCATAAATACAATGTATTGGATGGATTAAAATCCGGAGGAAGTTTCCTTTTAA
Source organism: Selenomonadaceae bacterium (assembly GCA_041669965.1). GTDB lineage: Bacteria > Bacillota > Negativicutes > Selenomonadales > Selenomonadaceae > UBA1792. The sequence goes on along the minus strand of JBAYAD010000250.1, from coordinate 2,835 downwards.
ATTGCCAATGGACAGAAGAAGACTTGGAAGAAAATCTACCGGCGGGCATGAAGCAATATATTGCGGCTAATCATATCGTCATGTATACGATTGATGCTGTTAAAATTGCGCAGGAACTCGGCCTTGGCGGCCGGATCAATATGATTATGCAAGCTGCGTTTTTTAAAATTTCCGGCATTATTCCGGAAAATGATGCTGTAAGATATTTAAAAGAAGCTATTAAAAAGTCTTATGGGAAAAAAGGCGAAAAAGTAGTGGCAATGAATAATGCAGCGGTAGAACAGGGTGGGAAAGCTATTGTTAAAATAAGTGTCCCTTCAGCGTGGAAGAATGCCAAAGAAGATGCAGCTGTTGTAAAAGAGGAGCCGGCATTTATAAAAAATGTCCTTGTCCCGATGAATCGGCAGGAAGGGGATAAATTACCGGTGAGTGCGTTTATTGGACTGGAGGATGGCTCATATCCTATGGGAACTGCTGCTTATGAAAAGCGTGGCATTGCCATCCAGGTACCGGAATGGCAGCCGCAGGCATGTATTCAATGCAATCAATGTGCTTATGTCTGTCCACATGCAGCAATACGTCCGATCTTATTTAATGAAAAAGAAAAGCAGCAGGCACCATCGGATCTCTCCGTGCAGTCCTGTCTGGGACAGAAAAATTTGTATTTTTCCATGACGGTATCACCGGCTGATTGTACTGGCTGCGGGAATTGTGTGCAGATTTGTCCGGCAAAAGAAAAAGCGCTGGTAATGAAGCCTTTGGCAACACAAGCACAACAGGAGAAGGTTTGGGAATATGCAATGTCAGTTGCTCCTAAAACGAATCCGTTTAATAGCTTTACGGTAAAGGGCAGTCAGTTTGAACAACCGCTGCTGGAATTTTCAGGAGCTTGTGCAGGTTGTGGGCAAACTCCATATGCTAAACTGGTAACACAGCTTTTTGGAGATCGAATGATGATAGCAAATGCTACGGGTTGTTCATCTGTTTGGGCAGATAGCGTTCCTTCCATACCCTATACGACAAATTATCGTGGGCATGGTCCGGCCTGGGGAAATTCTTTATTCGAAGATAATGCGGAATATGGACTCGGTATGATGATAGCAGGGAAGCAGCTCAGAAAGCAGATTGCTGACACGATTGAAAAAGCAGAAGGTCTGGGTATAAGTGATGAATTTAGTGCTGCATGTAAAAGCTGGCTGGCTCATAAAGATAAGGGTGAAGGCAGCAGAACCCGGGCAGATAAACTGATTGAGCTCCTGGAGCCAATCAAGAATACTGCGCCCTTACTAACTACAATCTATAAAAACAGAGATTTGTTGGTTAAACAATCGCAATGGATTTTTGGTGGTGATGGATGGGCCTATGATATTGGCTTTGGTGGTTTGGATCATGTATTGGCTTCGGGCGAAGATGTCAATGTACTAGTGCTTGATACGGAAGTTTATTCCAATACGGGCGGGCAGTCCTCTAAAGCTACACCGGCAGCAGCTATTGCTAAGTTTGCTGCCAGTGGTAAAAAGACTAAAAAGAAAGATCTTGGCATGATCGCTATGAGCTACGGCTATGTTTATGTAGCGCAGATTTCTATGGGTGCAGATAAAAACCAAACACTCAAGGCAATTGCTGAAGCAGAAGCGTATCCGGGACCGTCCCTGATCATTGCATATGCTCCGTGTATCAATCATGGACTGAAAGCAGGGATGGGCTGCAGCCAGTTGGAGGAAAAGCGTGCCGTGGACAGCGGGTATTGGGCAATGTACCGGTATAATCCGCAGCTGGAAGCAATTGGGGAAAATCCATTTGTCCTGGATTCAAAAGAACCGGTCATGAATTTCAGAGAGTTTCTTTTAGGTGAAGTGCGTTATTCTGCGCTGTTGCAGCAATTCCCCGATATGGCAGAAAAGCTGTTTGCTAAAACAGAAAAAGATGCTAAAGAAAAATTGTCAAAATATAAAGTACTGGCGGCACAAAAAAGTTTATAACCAGGCCGCGTTTCTTTAGGACTTTCTTGCGACAGAATATGACAGGTCGTGAGCGCTTGGGGAAAGCGGATCGTGGGTTACATCATTTTTTTACAACAAAACCAGCCTGTCGCAAAAACTATGCGGCGGGCTGGTTTTGTTGAATGGGCCAAAGCAGTGGGACATATACAAAAGATAAAGTTATATATTAAAAAAATCATGACAAATAAAGCATTTCTTTGTATAAATAATATAAAACATATTGGGAAAAGTGAATATTTTAATAAATCAAAAAGAAAATTTAATGGAAAAAGATAGCTTATCACTTACTTTTACAGAACTTTATGTATAGGTGTTGAAGGAAGTTACAGGGTAAGATGAAGTGCTCTTGTGTTTTTTATTATCAAGTAATAAAATAAGATATAAGATTTAAAAAAAAGAAGGCTTTTTATGTCGATTTACAAGCGGTATCTCATTTTTTTTATTGGGATGCTGGTGCAATCCGCAGGCATAGCACTTGTCGTCAAAAGTTTATTGGGTACGTCACCAATCTCTAGTGTGCCATATGTATTGAGCCAGGCGTTCCCCTATACACTGGGGACTATGACGTTCGCCGTCAATATGGTTTTTATTGCAGCACAGATTGTAATACTACAGCATGATTTTCATCCGCCACAACTGCTGCAGATTCCTGTTACATTCGTATTTGCTGCTTTTATAGATATGCATATGTACCTGCTGTCAGGAGTAGTGCCTGAACAATATGTGCTGAAGCTGCTCGTGCTGTTTATAGGGGTTGCGTTTGTAGCACTCGGGGTATCGCTGCAGGTTATAGCAAATGTTGTTATGCTTTCGGGGGAAGCAATTGTGAATG
>JBAYAD010000249.1:0-4088 GCA_041669965.1 Selenomonadaceae bacterium | reverse complement strand
GAAGAAAAGATTACAGTCATTTGTGTAGAGCATAATCTGAAAGCTGCGATAAAAAATTCAACTCTTTTATATCATATTGATCAGGGGATCGGTCATATCTGCAATCCACAAGATTATATCCATGAATATCTCGTTGAAAATGCAGGAGTTGAAAATTATGTTTCAATATAGTTTTATGCAAAATGCTTTTATGATTGCTATCTTGATCTCGATTTTATGTCCATTAATTGGCATGTTTCTTGTTTTAAAACGCTATTCCATGATGGGTGACACCTTGGCCCATGCTTCATTGGCTGGTGTAGCTGCCGGCTTGATGGTTCATTTGCATCCTATTTTAAGCGCATTTTGTTTAACTTCTGTATTTGGTATACTTATTGAAATGTTACGAAGACATTTTAAAAATTATGCCGAATTGATTTTAGTTGTTATTTTATCGCTGTCTGTCGGAATTGCCATTACATTAATTAGTTCCGGTCTTGTACATGCTAATATCGATTCTTTTTTATTTGGCAGTATCCTAACGGTTACACGGGAAGATTTTTATATAGTGTTGATTTTAAGCATCTTATCGCTGCTTATAGTTTCTCGCTTATATCATTCTTTGATGTTTATGATTTTTGATGAAGAAGGTGCCAGGATTTCCGGCGTAAATATCAAAACAATTAATTATATCTTTGCAGTTTTGGTTGCTGCAACAATTTCTGTATCAATTCGAATCGTAGGGATTTTAGTCATTAGTTCTTTAATTGCTTTGCCTATTGCAACTGCACTGCAGTTAAAAAAAGGTTTTAAAACAACGCTGCTTTTTGGCATTTTATTCAGTTTTATTGATATAATAAGTGGAATCACACTTTCTTATTGGATTAATGCTGCACCAGGAGGAGTTATCGCTATAATATCAGTTCTGATTTTGGCTTTTGTATTATTTTTTCAAAATTATAATTTTCCAGTCAACATACATTTGCTGAATTTTAAAAGTATGGCTAAAATAAACGCTATGAGTCCAAACGGAAAGAAGGCTTCTGATGGAAGAAAAAAATTTTGAATACAAAAATTTTTTAAATCAGCATGGTATCAAGAGTACAAAACAACGAAATTTACTTTTGAAACTTCTCAATCAGAGCAAGGAACTATTAACAGCGGATACACTGTATCTAAAAGTGGTGCAGGAAGATGATACAATAAACTTGTCGACAATTTATCGTATCTTGGATTTATTTACGAAAAAACAAATTATCCAGAAATCAAATTTTCTTGATAATACAACGAGTGTTTTTGAACTTAAACGCTTATCTCATCAGCACCATTTGATTTGTTTACGTTGTAAAAAAATTATTTATATAGATCATTGTCCTTTAAAGGAATTTGAAAAATCATTAGAGTTAAAAACGAATTTTTTGATCTCGGATCATAAATTGGAGCTTTATGGGTATTGTAGTGACTGTAAAAAAAAATTACAGCATGAAAATTTATAGAACCGTAATTTGAAATGGAATATTTATCAAATAGCATTCATAAACTTTTTGGCTATCGCACAATAGTTTGTGTCAGAATAGTCTTGTAGCGGTTAAATAAAGCTTTAAAAGCAAACTACATCGGGTAAGTGTTTCTATGAAAGTTTTGCATAAACCAGTTCAGGGGAGCGAAAGGAGGGGCAGCTTTGCCGACAGATTTTGTTAAAGAGCAGCAGACATTAGCGGCAGTGCTTAAGGTGAATGCAAATATTCCAAAGGATTGGAGAAAAAGCACACGGGAGATCCAGCAGCTTTTGTCTTGTGCAGACTGCCTGCTCCGCGAGCGCTATCCCGAGGAAATTGCCCGAATTTTTCCGGAAGAAGGAAATTGTACGATTAAGGCACGCTGGGAAGTGATATGGATGGTCGATGCATATAAAAATAAAAAACTAGGTGAAATCGGACTCTCTGAATTTCTTGCATCGTACCGGGTAAATCGGACGCTGCGTCGTTATCGAAGCATCCGTGAGTTTGTGCGCTTGCTGCATGAACCACATGGATGGGGAGAGCGGATTGAAGGTCTGTTTTTTCGTCTGCTGAATATATTTCCGGCATGAAGCCGGCTGCTTTCTAGTGAATTTGACAAATGCGTGGCTTTTCATTTGTGTTGACTGCACATATACAAAAGAAAATGAATCGATTATACTTAGTTTATGCTTTGAAAAAGATATAAATTAAATACTTGATATAAGCAAAGGCGCTTGCGGAACAGTAATGTTCTGTGAGCGCTTTTGCTGTATTACGAAGGAGGAGTTCTATTATGAAAACGCAGCGTAAAATTGGTGATTTGTATGAGCTGAATGATGAGGCTGTAGGAACAGTAAAAAAGAGTGCTTATTATAATGATGATTTGGCTCCAACAGAGACGCGGCATCGAACGTGGAATACGTATAATATGGCATCTTTATGGATCGGAATGAGTGTTTGTACGGCATCATACATGTTGCCGGCAAGCTTGGTTGCCGTTGGCTTTGCCTGGTGGCAGGCGATTTTGACGGTTACGCTGGGGAATTTAATTGTACTGGTGCCGATTATTTTAAATGCGCATGCCGGGACAAAATATGGAATTCCATTTCCGGTTTTTGCCCGGTTAGCTTTTGGTGTCAGAGGCTCAAATATAGCGGCTTTAGCAAGAGCTGTTACAGGTGCCGGCTGGTTTGGGATAAACTGCTGGCTGGGAAGTGAAGCGCTTAATAGTATTTTGTCTGCGATGAGCTCATCCTGGGCAGATTGGTCCATGAATATTGGAGCAGCTTTTTTGGCTTTCTGGGCACTTAACGTTTATATTACGTATAGAGGACCGGAACTTATTCGTTTTATGGAATCGTGGGGATCACCCTTACTGATTATTCTTTGTGTAGCACTGACTGTATGGTCAGTAAGCTCGGTTTATCAGATGGGGAAAGGGTTTAGTGATATTTTTGCCAGTATGCCAATGGCAATTTCAGAAGATAAATTCTGGCCGACTTTTTTGGGCGGCTTGATGGGGAATATTTCTTTTTGGGCTACGTTAGCATTAAACATACCAGATTTCAGCCGCTATGCGAAAGATCAGTCATCACAGATTAAAGGACAGTTGATTGGGCTTGTTCCTTCGATGTTTGGCATTGCAATCGTTGGTACGGTGGTCACCGGCGCTACTTTTGTTACGACAGGTAAGCTTATTTGGGATCCGGTTCAGGTTATCGCAAATTCAGGTAATCCGTTTATGATCTTTTTCGGGGCAGTCGGCATTTTAATTGCGACGCTAACGACAAATATTGCAGCAAATGCAGTTGCTACAACGAATGATATTTCAAATTTTTCTCCGCAAAACTTACCGTTTAAAAAGGCTTCTTTAATTACAGGGGCAGCTGGCATCGCAATTATGCCATGGAAGCTCATGGCAACTGCCGGAGCTTACATTTTCGGCTGGCTTGACACATATGGAATGATTCTTGGTCCATTAGCTGGTATTTTTATTGCAGATTATTATATTCATCGGAAAATGAAAGTGGATATTTTATCGCTGTATCAAAGTGGTAAATCAAGTCGTTATTGGTATACAAATGGGATTAATTGGAAGGCTGTTCTTGTCTGGGTGGTATCTTTCATGCCGGCATTGCTGGGGAAAATGATTCCGGCGATCTCCATTCTTGGCAATATTGGCTGGGTTCTTGGCTTTGTTTTAGCGTTAATCTTATATCCGCTCGTCATGAAAAGCGAGTCGGAATCATTGGTTAGTGATGAAGAAAATGAAATTATTACAGAGTTTGCTGATAAAATTGTACTTGATGAAGGAAACGCAGCAGCTGTGGAAGCTGGGGAAGTTGCTGCACCTTCGGTAAATAAGAAGTAAAACAGGTTGAATGTTTTAGAAAGGAAGAGCGTGGCTATGGAATTTATTATTAAAGGCGGAACAATTATCAATGCTGGTGAGCGTTTTGTTGGTGATGTTTATATCAAAAATGGAAAAATAGAGGCTGTTGGGAAAAATATTGAACGATCCGGAGTTGAAATTGTTGAGGCAGGCGGTAAATATGTTTTGCCGGGAGCGATTGATGTGCATACGCATCTGGAATTTCCTTTTAATGG
>JBAYAD010000248.1:0-4126 GCA_041669965.1 Selenomonadaceae bacterium | reverse complement strand
GTCGCTATAATATCGCGTCCTTTTTTGAATACAGCAGTCTTACCTGGATGCATCACATAATGATTACCAGCTTCAACTGTATATTTACCGATTTTTATTTCAGCAAAAAGCTCTTCTATAATACCCTTAGCATCATAAAAATCAACCAATTCGTTGTTCTGATTCCAACCAATAACATCGCGACGGCCAAGAAGTGCACCAGCAAGCTGCAGTACCTGTTCTGGCTGTTCTGTTACCGGAAGTTCCTTCGGGAAGAACACTGGAGCAATTTCAAAAATCTTAAGATCTTCATTTTTACGTGAAAGATTAAGACATATATTTTCAAATACGCTGCTGAGAAGCGTTGTACGGACAAGCGGATACTCATCCGTAAGTGGATTCATAATAGGAATCGCCTTGCGAAGATAGCTGTCTTCCGGAACATTCATCTTGTCAAACATAAGCGGATGCGTAAAACTAAAAGACGAAATTTCATTCATACCCTGGCTACATAAAACAGCCTTGACGTGATCAATGAAGTTCTGTTTATCACTTTGTGCCCCCTGCATAATCCCACCAAACGGCAGTGTCGAAGCAATATTCTCAAAGCCATAAATGCGGGCAATTTCTTCAGATATATCTTCCATACAGGTTACATCATTACGCCAGGACGGTACCGTAACAACAATTTTTTCCTGTGCATCGTCGTCTATGCCGAACTCAAGCTTACGTAAAATCTCAAGCATCGTTGTTCTTGGAATGTTTGTTCCGAGCCGACGATTAATCTGTTGCGTTGTAAAACAAACCTGAACCAGCTCTGCTGGCTCAGGATATACATCGACAACCCCTCTGCAAACTGTAGCAGCACCCATATCCTGCAAAAGCTGCGCCGCGCGTTCAAGTGCACGTGGTGTATTCGTTACATCAATACCACGTTCAAATCGTCCCGACGCTTCCGAATGAAGACCGCAGCTTCTTGATGTGCGGCGGATACTTGCACCGTTAAACGAAGCTGCTTCAAGAACAACAGTTGCTGTCTTTTCCGTGACTTCTGTTTCAAGTCCCCCCATGACACCGGCAAGGCCAGCAGCCTTAGTTACATCAGCAATAACAAGCATATCGCCTTTTGCCTTACGTGAGGAATCATCAAGCGTATGGAGTTCTTCCCCTTCAACTGCGCAACGCACTGTAAGCTGCTTACCATCAATATGATCATAATCATATGCATGCAGTGGCTGACCAAGCTCAAGCATAACAAAATTCGTTACATCGACAACATTATTAATAGAACGGATTCCAGCACCTGTAAGACGCTGCTGCATCCATTCCGGCGATAATCCGACTTTTACATTTTCAAGTACACGTACCGAAAAACGCGAACAAAGATCTATTGCCTCAATACCAACAGTAATAAAATCTGCTGATTTTTGCAGTTCATCTTCTGTTACTGCTATTATTGGCCATTTGGGTGTATTACCTGTAAGTACCGCAATTTCGCGAACAAGTCCGAATACACTGAAACAATCTCCACGATTTGCCGTAAGCTCAAATTCCAGAATAACATCGTTGAGTCCAAGAACGTCGGTAGCTTTAATACCAACCGGTGTATCTTTTGGCAAAATAAAGATACCTTTTTTTTGTTCTTCCGGTAATTTTTCAAGATCCAATTTGAGTTCCTGTGCCGAGCAAAGCATACCATATGACATGACACCACGCAGTTTACCCTTAGCAATCTTCATTCCATTCGGCAAATGCGCGCCAATCATTGCTACCGGTACAACCTGCTCTTCTTCAACATTCTGTGCACCTGTTACAATAACAATTGGTTCAGCCAAACCAACATTCATCGTGCAAATCTGCAAATGATCAGAGTTCTCATGCTTCGTGAGTTTTTCAATTCGACCCGTAATGACTTTTTCCAGTCCTTCACTCGGATCAATAACATTTTCTACTGGAATACCAGCCATTGTGAGCATATCCGCAAGCTGTAACGGTGTTTCCTTAAAATCTATATAATCTTTGAGCCATTTAATGGATACTTGCATATTCTATCTCCTTCCAAAATCTATATCAGAACTGACGTAAAAATCGCATATCATTATCGTAAAACATGCGCAAATCATTAATACCATAGGACAACATTGCAATACGTTCTACACCAAGACCAAAGGCAAAACCGCTGACTTTTTTTGGATCATAACCGCTCATTTCAAGTACATGCGGATGAACCATGCCTGCTCCGAGAATTTCCAGCCACCCCGTTCCCTTACAGACACGACAGCCTTTTCCGTGACACATTACGCAGGAAATATCAACTTCAGCACTTGGTTCTGTAAACGGGAAAAAGCTCGGGCGAAAACGTACACTAACATCTTCACTGAATATCTGATGCAGAAAAAGTTCCAAAGTTCCTTTAAGATCGGATAGGCTTATATCCTTATCAATAGCCAATCCTTCAACCTGTGTGAACATTGGTGAATGCGTAGCATCGTAGTCATCACGACGGTAAACACGTCCAGGCGCAATAATACGTATGGGACTATTCGGTTCATGAGCCTGCATTGTACGTGCCTGTACTGGTGATGTCTGCGTACGCATAAGAATATCTTCTGTTATATAAAAAGAATCCTGCATATCTCGTGCCGGATGATCTTTAGGCAGATTGAGTGCTTCAAAGTTAAAATAATCCTTTTCGATTTCCGGCCCTTCAGCAACACTAAACCCCATGTTCATAAAAATTTTTTTAATGCGATTCATCGTAAGTGTCAAGGGATGAAGATGACCCACTACCTGCTGGCGCCCCGGCAAAGTTACATCAATTTTTTCATTTGCAATACGGCGAGTGAGTTCTTCCTTCTTCAATGTTTCATTTTTTTCATCGATGAGCATTTCAAGCTGCTGACGTGCTTCATTAACAATCTGTCCAATACGGGGACGATCTTCCGTGCTAAGCTTACCCATCCCACGTAAAAGGCTTGTGATAACACCTTTTTTACCAAGATATTTTATGCGGATATCATTGAGCGCATTAAGATCATCTGCTGTTTTCTGAATTGCATTTGCAGCTTCCCGTTTTAATTTTTCTACATCATTAACCATATCCAGATTTGCAACTGTCTTTTTGATTGCAGCCGCAGTATCCTGCTTCAACGTTTTAAAATTTGGTTTCTGTTCCATATGTACCTCCCGATTTTATTACAAACTTTTAAATAAAAAACAAAAGACTCCCACCCCTGTAAAGGGGCGAAAGTCATCTTCGCGGTACCACCCTAATTGATACTCAAACACGTTAACGCCGCCAACGTTCCGACTACTCCATTCATCGAAAAAACTCCAAAGTGAACTTCAATCATTCGTTTTAACATCGCTTTCAGTCTTGGCAGATGTCTCCCTGAATAAAACCAAAATGACATACTCTCTTTATCATCGTTTAAGTTATTATGAAAACAGTATAGCACAAAATACGATGGAAAACAAATCAGCACTATGCCAACTCCAAACAAAGTTTGCATTATTCCTAATTGTATAAGTACTGATGCTAACAAAGAATTCTTACCCATTTGTCATACTATATGCACATCTTATCTATTTATAAATCTTACTGCTTATAAAACATTCGTTGTCTTGCTGCTTCATAAAGCACTACGGCGGCGGCTGTTGACACATTTAGTGATTCGGTTTGGCCTATCATCGGAATATAAATCTTCTGTTCTGCAGCAGATAACAATTCTTTAGATATACCATCACCTTCATTACCAAAAACAATTGCCGTCGGTTTTGTAAAATCTACATCAAAGTACTTTTTCGCTTCACTATCAAGTGCTGTCGCTTGCAGGACAATGTTTTGCTTGTCAAGAAAACCTTTTAGTTCATCTAATGAAACATCACTAACAACCGGCAAATGAAATAGGGATCCCATCGCAGCGCGTACGGTCTTACCAGCAAAAACATCCACAGTATTTTTCATTAAAATAATGCCTGTACACCCCGCTGCATCAGCAGTACGAATAATCGTCCCTACATTCCCCATATTCCCAGGCTCAACTAAAACAATATGGTTACTGTACTTTTCTAAATCTAGGTAGTATTTTTGAAAAACTCCTACTACATAGGTGTTTTCTTTAAATGCGATTTTTTCAATACTCCT
>JBAYAD010000247.1:0-4144 GCA_041669965.1 Selenomonadaceae bacterium | reverse complement strand
TTACAGTTATGGAAGGACCGATTGCACTTGTTGATTGTTTACTCGTAGATGTTGAATCAGATAATCAGTGTTGTGAAAAAGCGGGAAAATGTGTGACGCGTAGTGTCTGGGCAAAGGTTTGTGATAGTATCAGCAGTGTGCTGGATTCAATCACTTTAGCAGATCTTTGTAAGGATAATAAAGGCAAGTGTAATTAGCTAATAAAGGAAAGAGCGTATATAGGATATGAGACATATTTATTTTGATCATGCAGCGACAACAGCAACTGATCCAAAGATTGTAAAGAGTATGCTTGAGTATATGACAAGTGAGTTTGGTAATCCGTCAAGCATTCATTATTTTGGTCGCCGAACACGTCGGGCAGTAGCTGAGAGCAGACAAAATGTTGCGGCTCTTATTGGAGCAGAGCCGGAAGAAATTTTTTTTACGAGTGGTGGAAGTGAGAGCGATAATTTTGCACTCAAGGGCATTGCCTTTGCCAATAAAGAGCGAGGTAATCATATCATCACGACGTGCATTGAGCATCATGCCATTCTCCATACATGTGAATGGCTTGAAAAGGAAGGTTTCAAGGTGTCTTACCTTCCAGTTGATGCCAATGGAAAGGTAGATATTGCAGCAATAAAAGCCGCTGTTACCGATAAGACAATTTTGATTAGCGTAATGTTTGCTAATAATGAAGTCGGCACAATTGAGCCGATTGCAAAAATCGGTGCTTTTGCACGTCAGGCAGGCATATATTTTCATACAGATGCTGTACAAGCAGTGGGGCACGTAGAGATTGATGTAAAAAATTTAAATATTGATCTTTTGTCACTTTCCGGTCATAAACTCTATGGACCGAAAGGTATAGGTGCACTTTATATACGGCGTGGTGTCAAAATTGAAACTGTACAGCATGGCGGAGCACAGGAACGCGGTATGAGGGCGGGTACGGAAAACGTGCCGGGGATTGTCGGGCTTGGTCTGGCAGCGAGAAAAGCAGGGGCAGACTTGGTTGAGGAAAACAACCGTCTTACAGGGCTTCGCGATAAGCTTATTCATGTGATTGAATCAGAGATTCCGGACGTAAAGCTAAATGGTCACCGACAGGACCGTTTGCCAGGGAATGTGAACTTTAGCTTTAGTGGTATTGACGGTGAGCCATTGCTGCTCAATCTTGATATGCAGGGAATTGCAGCATCAAGCGGTAGTGCCTGCATGGCGGGGTCGATGGAGCCCTCGCATGTTCTTTTAGCGATGGGGCTTACTTCGGAGATGGCACAGTCGTCGTTGCGCTTAACGCTGGGGCGGGAAAATACAGATGCTAATATTGATACGTTACTTGAACTATTGCCGAAAATCGTAAAAAAAATTCGTAGTTTGAAAAACAACTGTTAAGATTCAATAAAATATAGTATACTGTTTTCTTGGAAATTAATTAGTATAAAAAGGTAAGGATGAATAAAATGGAGGCTAAACCAAAAGTGGTCGTGGCGATGAGTGGAGGCGTGGACAGCTCTTTAGCTGCTGCTCTTCTCGTGAACGAAGGTTACGAGGTAATCGGCGTAACGATGCGTCTGTCAGATGATAGCCGTGACTATCATGAAGGTAATGACCGTGGCTGTTGTTCGATGAAGTCTGTCGATGATGCACGTCGTGTTGCTGAGATTATCGGGATATCACATTATGTGATGAATTTTCGTGAGATGTTTCAAAAGACAGTTATTGACTATTTTATTGAAGAGTATAGGCAGGGCAGGACACCGAATCCATGTATTGCCTGTAATCGGTATGTAAAATTTGAAGGGCTTTTGCAGCGATGTCGTGAAATTGGTGCAGAATATGTGGCAACAGGTCATTATGCTAAAATTGAACAGGATGAGATTACGGGTCGGTATCTTCTTTGTAAGGGGATTGACGTTCATAAGGACCAGTCCTATGCACTTTATCATTTAAATCAGCATTCTTTGCAGCATTTTCTGATGCCACTGGGGAAATATACGAAAGTTGAAACGCGTAAAATGGCGGAAAAATTAAATTTGCCGGTTGCTCATAAGCCTGACAGTCAGGAAATTTGTTTTGTACCCAATGACGATTACAAGGCATATCTTGGTGAAAAAATACCGCAGGCGCTGACTCCCGGTGATATCGTGGATGTTCATGGCAGGGTGCTTGGTCATCATGAGGGGGTGCCCCTCTATACAGTAGGACAACGCCGTGGCCTTGGCATTGCTGCCAAGACACCACTTTATGTAGCGGAACTTGATATGAAGCATCATCGTGTGATTGTTGGGGAGAATAAGGATGTATTTTCGCCTGGCCTTATCGCTAATGATATGAACTGGATTACAATTGATGAACTTGCAGATCCAATGAAGGTATCTGCGAAAATTCGCTATGGTAATCGTGAAGGTAAGGCCACTGTTGAACCATTGCAGAACGGCAGGGTACGTGTTCTTTTCGATGAACCGCAGCGTGCCGTGACACCAGGACAGTCCGTTGTGTTTTATGATGATGATAAAGTCATTGGCGGCGGCATCATTATGAAGTCAATCTGATTACGGAATTTTTTTAAATAATGACGTATAGAATTCATCAATTCAAGATAACGCAGAGCGGTCCTTTTGTAAGGGTGGCTCTGCGTTTTATTTGGAGGATATTTTTAAATTATGTAGAATATCATCTTATATAAATAGCAGGAGGGCAGTGATTATGCTAGAAAGCAATCTGCCAAATAAAAAAATTACTTGGTTGTCTGCATTCTGTCTGGCAGAGACTTAATGCTATAGGAGTGCATTTAAAATAAAGGAAGTAAGTGGAGGCGAGATTTTTGGGTACCGGCGAGCAGGAGTATGTCGCAAACGCAGGTAACCATTGCTTAAGATACCGGCTTTTAGATGGGGCAAGTGATAGTCAACTGATTTCGTAATAATCAAAACAGCAACTAAAATTTATAAAAAGGTGGATACTCCATGAAAATAGCTGTTATACAAGCAAGCTCGCAAAAGGATAAGAATGATTTACTATTTCATTGTGTCAACAAGGCGACTAAAGACAAAGGACACGAAGTTATTAACTTTGGGGTTTTTAAAGAAGAGGATATATCGTATTCGTATATCCAAACAGCATTATGCATAAGCTTACTATTAGAAAGCAAGCTTATCGATTTTGTAATAACAGGTTGCTCTTCTGGGCAGGGAATGATGCTTGCTTGCAACAGTTTGCCGGGTATCCTATGCGGATATGTCGAAAATCCATCGGATTCCTATTTATTTGGAAGAATAAATGATGGAAATGCTGTATCTTATCCACTGGGGTTAAATTTCGGATGGGCGGCAGAATTGAATTTGCAGAGTACTTTAGACAAGTTATTCGAAGATCCATTTGGTATGGGCTACCCTCAGCGAGATGCTGAAAGGAAGAAGAGTGATACCCTATTGTTAAAAAAAATAAATATGATATCGAAAAAATCTTTGTTAGAAATATTACCTTTGCTAGATGAAAATTTTATAAAGAAGACACTGCAGCGAAATTGTGTGTATAGTTATATTATGAAAAATAGCAGATATGAAGAATTGAAAGGTGTACTTAAAAAATATAGGAATCAAGAATAGATGACCTCAATGTGTTTTTCAATGTAGTGGTATAAGGAACTATGAGACAGATTAAAATAATAAAGAACACATAGCCGGATAGATGATAGATTCGGATTATATGATTCTCACTATACAAAGCTTAACAAGCTGTGTATAGTGACATATTTGGCAAGATTACTTTGCAGATTACCATTCGTATGAGATTATATGCTATAATAAGGAAAAATTTCATGTATTGATAGCACATTTATATAACTGAAAAAAGAAAATTTTGTAATTACAAGAATCTATTACATAAGGAGAAATTGGTATGAAAAAAGAAAAACCGGATTTTTTTAAGCAAGAACTGCATTTGTCTGAACTTACAGCGCGTGGGATACTGCTGGGTACCGTTCTTACCGTTATCTTTACAGCATCCAATGTGTATCTTGGACTCAAAGTTGGGCTGACGTTTTCGTCGGCAATTCCGGCAGCAGTTATCTCGATGGCAATTCTGAAAATGTTTAAAAACTCAAACATCCTGGAAAACAACATGGTGCAAACGCAGGCTTCTGCGGCAGGTACTT
>JBAYAD010000246.1:0-4186 GCA_041669965.1 Selenomonadaceae bacterium | reverse complement strand
GCACCGTGTGCTTCCGCCTTCCGGGTAAGCATCTTCTGTCAAATGGATCTGGATGCGATCATCTACCAACTGCGGACCGTCCGGCCACTGACCAAGGAACGATTTAACAAATTTGCATTCCCCCACGGTCAGATCGTGGTGGGTGGCCCAGTTGCAGATCATATAGGATGCGGTCGCGCTTTTTCCTGACCAAATTGCACTAAATTTTTCTGCTACAATCGATTCGCTAGGACCAAATGCCCGTCCGGATTTGTAATAGACCAGCACAGGGATCCCGTAGTGTGATGCAGGGTGTGATGTTGTTAATTTGCAATACTCGTCAATCTTCAGGTTTTTCATTTTTATTCTCCTTCTTCCCCGGTTTAGCCGCCGGGGACCGGCTTTGTGCATTAGCGGCGTTACCGCCGCCCATCTGCTACTACGCTTTTCTTACCACCAAATTTGCTCCGCGACGGGTGAGAACGTTGAGAACCTTGCAACCTTGCACCATGTTAACGTTGCTGTTAAAACGCTCACCGCCAAGAAACTCGTCAACTGCCGCATACATATTGGCGGCTGTAACCATTTTGCTATCTTTCGGCGTGCCTTTGCTATCCAAAATGTCAATCTGATAAAAATTCTTTGCCATAATAACCTCCCGTGTCCGGCAGCGTTTCCTGCCCTCGACATTTAACTGATCGTGACTTTGCTGACCCCGATTCTTACGGTCTTGACTTCGATATGCACTCTGAGAATTTCTGCTATCCGCTTGACTGCCAGAAGCCCGGCGTAGTCGTGTGAAAAGTAGGATTTGCTGCCGTAGATATCGGCTTCATAGGCTTGCTGGGTTTTCATCTTCTGCTCCTTCTGCCGAGATTCCGCTCGGCTCGGTTGTGGTTTTAATTAATGGCTGATTGGTGGGGTCCAATATTTTGTTAAGATAGCTTGTAAAAGCATTGATTCGGCTTTTTCTTCCGTTATCTCTTTTTCCCCTAAAACCTTTTTGACCTGACCGTCTAGTATCCCTCTGGTAATATGTGACCATTCCATCTCGTTCACAATCATCTTTCTGCCTTGTTTTACTCCAACAATATTTTCTTTGTATGTAACAACAATCCCATCTGCTAAGTTATCCCATCCAGCATCAAACATCTTGTTTACATCTTCAACCATTAAATTTATCTCTTTGGTCTCAAATTTGTATTCTGGTCTATCACTAATTAGTGCTATTACCTTTTCTAATTTCTCGTTTTTCATCTTTCAAACTTCCTTTCAATCTCTATTTCTTGATGTAATTATATCACGGGTGATATATATTGTCAATGATATAACCTATATGTATTTAAAGCATTATGTAGGTTTATGTTTGTTTATTTTGTTGGATAAGTATGAGTACAAAAAAAATAACCGCCCTTAATTAGGCGGTTTATTGTGCTATGTAACATCCTATAAAGCAACTGTTGAATATGGTAACAATTTTGCTCGCATTTCTTTTGCAGTGTTTTCTGCATCTAATATATTATTAAATCTTTTTTTATATATTTTTTTGGAGTTAAGCTTTATCTCTACCACCCAACGTTTCCGCTGTTTATCCCAATATACTCCCCTTATACCGCTTTTACTATTTTTGTGGACATTTCTGTTTTGCATATTTTGTGCGTGCGTAACAATGCGCAAATTATTTCTACAATTGTTTAGACCGTCATGATTCAAATGGTCTATCGACATGCCTTTTGGAGCCCCCATAATATATCTATGTAATAATAACATTCCACCTTGAAAATTTCCATATATATAATGCAATTTACCGGGATTTGAATTGTTAACGATCCATGTTCCTTTATATTTTTTCACTTTTTCCAAATCACTAGTATCAACTGTGGTTTCAAACCCGTTTCTACAAAATATAATTGTAATGTCATTTTTTACTTCATATTTATTTTTCATTTTTGTCTCCTTGTAAGTATTTTTTTATAAGTATTTCAATTCTCGGAGAGACTGTTTGACCTGTTTCTTTGCAATGCTTTTGTAATTTTTTTAACACTTCGGTGTCAATCGTTATCGTTGTTCGTGATTTCATTATATCACCTTCTTTCAAGCATATTATATCATACTAAAGCATATCTTGTCAATATAAATAAAAAAATTTGCCCTTTACAATCCTAAGAAAGTAAAGGGCAAGGCTTAAAACATTACATATATAGTCCTTTGCGGTCGTTTAGCACAAGCAACCGGATCATATCGAGTGATAGGTCTAGCCCAACGCCGTTACCAGCAAGCGTTTTATCGGCTATGAGATCGGATATAGTCTGCGCCGCCCACGGCAGCAGAGCGGTAATTTCCTCCAGCGTCTGATATCGCCTTACTGCTGGCAGAAGATCATTTGCATCTATGCTGTATACATCAGCCGATGGGTGATACCCTTTGGTGTTATAGTCGGTGCCGTATACGGTTTTGACATACTCGCCAGGACCGCCAGGCAGCAGTTGACCATCTAGTCCATCGTGCAAGTTGCCGAAAGCATAAAAACCATAATGCTCCGGATCGACCGGCTCTTTAAATCCATACCCTACCGTCTGCACATGCTGTTTTATCCAGGGTATCACGTCGGGTGAGACTATCAGGTCTATCCAACTTGCGTCAGGGTAGATTGTGCCGCCGAGAATCTCATTAAAATAGACTGAAGGGTCTACTTTGATTAACTCCCAATGACGGTGCGCTGGGTAACCGTCGTAGTTGTTGCTTGGCAGGTGGCACTTTAAGACTGTGTAGTTCATTTCTGTGCATCTTCTTTGCTAACATCTTCGTTAAGTATTTTGTTCACCTTTTCATATGCTTTTTTGATATACTTCAACGTCGGCATAAAAACGGCTGTAATTATAACCAAAATGCCAAACAAATCTTTGTATTCGTCCGGTATAGTCCACCCAACCATCTCAGCAAAAACCGGTAAGGCGGTGATCGACACGACGAGCAGAGTTAAGCCGATGACAAAGACAAGCACCTTCAATGCGCTTTGTTTGATGCGTTCCGGATCAAAGTCTTGCTTTAAAATTTCGATGTTGTAAAAAAGGGAGAAAAGCATATTTGCGACGTAAACCGCCACGAAAAATGCCAGCGCGATAAGGGTGTGTAAAAGGTTAGTTAAGATTGCTTGTATCATTTTGCCCTCCCGTGTTATTGCATGTGTCTGCATGTGCGGCTTTTGGCTGTCTGCCCCTTGTGGCTTCCAACCGAGTAAGCCGGTCATGATCAGCTTTAAAATCGTTTTTTATGCAAAATATCTCTGTTTTTATTTCCGCTATGCCGGTTTCAATCGCCTGTAGTTTTACGACTACAGTTGTCATAGCGGATGCATCGCTCTTTGCTGATGCTTCTTTTTCTCTGCTTTGTCTTGCCATGCCAAGATACACGGCAAAAGCGACGCTGATCCCTGAGAGTAAAAGGCTTATTTCGATTGTCATATTTCCACCATTTACCTTTTCATCGTTATTTTTACCGGAGCAAGGTAGCTTCGGCTTTGCTTTGATCCCACTCAACCATCAGCCCTAAAATTTCAGCAAGCGAACGCATGGGCAGCAACATCCTATTTGTTACAGGGTCAATGATTGCCGGTTGATCGAGAATATAATCTGTGCCATCCATGTAAACGGTCTTGCTTTGATTGGTGTACTTGGTCACGTCATACTTTGGTTTTAATACTCCGGTAATTCCGAACGCATCAAGCAGATAAGGCATACCACCCATGCCGGGATCGACACAACGAAGGTAGTCAAATGATATCCAGCCAAAGCCGCCATCACCCCAAGTAGTATCCCATGAATTTTGAAACAAAAACCAACCTTTATGATCTCTCATAACCAAATCCATGTCATAATCTATAAGCAAAATCCCATGACCGCCAGCGATAGTGCCATTAGGCATTTCCTGAATGTGATCCGTAAAAAGCGACCGCATGGCTATGATTCCAACAGGGACAGGAATGCCGCGTTCAATCAGCAGAAGGATTTCCTCCACCGATAAAAGATGAACATACTCGCCGATAAGGTGCTTGATTGCTACACGTAAGGCATCGGTAGAAGGCGTTGCGAATTGCAGGCTCCCCGTCACATAGGCGGGATTGTAAAACGCCTCAGGCGGCGAACCGCCTTTTTGCAAACCTTTCATCAATGCGCGGATGCTTTCGCCTTCCTGCCCCGGATATTCG
>JBAYAD010000245.1:0-4193 GCA_041669965.1 Selenomonadaceae bacterium | reverse complement strand
TCGTTTATGCATGTGTTGCATAGGCAATTAGGCAAAAGGTCTTTGCATAATGGATTGTGACGCTTTTCTTCTGTCACCAAACATTCTTCCATTCCCCAGCACCCCGGGCAATCGTCCGGTCTAACGCACTTATCCTTGTACGGTTCACCCAGCTGATACGGGCATTGAATTTGCTCCGGCAGGCCGTTTTCTTTTAAGGGTGCGTTTGGGTAGTTGGCTTTAAATTTTTCTCGGTTCGTCAATTCGTCGCCCCCGTTCCGTAAAACACAACCGCGAGCCCTATCGCCGCGAACCACACGGCCCACAATATTATTAATGTTTTTGGCTTCATTTCGGCTCCTTCCCTTCGATAAACCCCATCGCCTCAACCAGATCGTCAAACACCTGTCCGACTTCCGGCATCTGCATTACCTCCGAATAGATCACGCTTGAACCGTCGCTGAATGTTACGACGTGCCGCAGAGTTACGTTGCCCGGGCGCGTTGCCGTGCCTGTTACCGTTATCATAAATATTTACTCCTCAACGCCTGTTCCTCGCTTATAGGGTGCTTAGCGGCCTTCTTGTACTTGTCCGACACGTAAGCAAGATGTTCGCGGTCGTCAAACTTGTTTTGGTTGATCGTGTCGTACTTCTGTTTGGCTTTCTTGCGGAACTGGTCGCGCTCCCATAAAGCGAGAAATTTGGGTTTAGATAGCGGATTCATTTGGCCACCTTCTTTATCGTTCCAGTCAGATAATCGATGATCGGAAACGCCTCTTTGTAGTTCTCTGCGGCTTCACGCTCCGTTACAAATATGTTTGGATAAACCGCAATAACCTTGAACTTACCACCCTTGACGTTTTCGGTCGTGGCTATGATGTAATCGCCTACCTTTATATCGAAGTCTTTCAGCGTTGGCGGCGGCGTTGTGTTCGACTGCCCATGTATCCACTTAGGTAAAGATTCGTATTTGCTGCTCATGGTTTCCCCTTTCTTTGTCCCATCTTTTACTTGCGCAATGAGGGCATTCATAAAATTGGTTCTTCGAATTTACACCGTCAGATGACACGTTCCACTCTTTTCCACATGTCTTGCATGTCCGGTGTATGGCTTCTGGATCGCGTTTCATGGGTTATTCCTTCCTAGGCTTGCCCTATACAATTCGTTTTGCTTGCGGCTGTTGTTCCAAATATGCAATGTCTTGAAACAGGATTAACCGCGTTTTGCAATCTTTGTAGATTTCTTTATAAAACTTGTCCGCAATTATGCCGGACTCGATGCAGTGCAGAATGATGTTTTCTATCAGAGATAAATTGTTGAGTTGTGATATCGTCGCACTATCTCTGCTGTCAATCCCTGCGAATCGCTTCGCCAACTTCGAATATGTTATGTACAGCTTGTCGGGATGGCCGCTCCCTTGTTCCTTTGCGTAATCGACCAACTTTTGAATTGTGTCTGTTTCCGCTTTTCGGGTCAGCTTGCCTTGATAACGGGTTTCGAGCCATTGAGCAGATTGCCTTTCCAATAGCAACTTGCGCATTTCATAGAACTGTTTTACTAATTCAGACTTGAACAGAACCACTACTTCCGTATTTTTAAGCAAAGTTATTAAAAACGTTGCCTGTTGTTCGTTCAATCTGATAATTTCTTCTGGTCTGCCTCCGGTACTTTCTGCCTGATATGAGGCTAAAAGTCCGAACCGTTCAATTGCCTTTTTATTCTTTTTTATTGAATCCTTGATCTTCCTGTGAGCAATTCCGGTTCCTTCGGATATAACCAGACTGTTTGTAAAAATATCATTTCGGTTCAGCGTTACAAGTTCGTTCACTTAATCACCTTCCTTCAATGCCTAAGCGACAGCAACTTGTCCGCGATGTCGCCTGCGTAGTAAAGTTTGATTCTTCCGGATGATATGTACGGTACATCTATAAGCAGTTCTGCTGTTCGCCATGCTGATCTGCCGAGATACGCGGCGACATCTTTCTGGCAGAGCAATCCTTTGTCGCCTTTCATGTCGTGCATAAGTTCTTTTTTCGTCATGGCTTGGCCTCCTTTCTAAAACATTCCGCTTTCAGAACATTATTGTTCACTTTTAGCGAACCAAAGTTGCAAAAAAATTACCAATCAATATCTTTGATATCAAGACCATAAGCCTTCGAAATCTTATAGACGATATCGGTTGGTGGGAAAGTGACTTTGTGTTCGTAGTTCCTTAGCGTGCTTTGGGCTACGCCGATTTTTTCAGCGGCATTTTTTTGAGTATATCCGGCATAAACACGGGCCGCTTTAAGTGATAATAACATTATTGCCTTACCTCCTTTTACCTATAATCATACACTTTTATGGCGAGTAGTCAAGCACTTTAAGCGAACTTTTGTGTTCTTTTAGTGTATTTTTTGTGCTTATTCACTAAAAGTGCTTGATTTCCACTTTCAGCTTATGTTATATTCATGGTGAAAGTGAGGTATTGTGATGACAAATAAGGGAATGAATTTAATATTTGCAAATAATTTAAAGCAGGAAATGCATAAGTCAAACATGAAATCCGTTGACATTTCACGTATTGCAGGAGTAGGCAAGTCAACAGTAAGCGAATGGCTTTCAGGTGACAAATATCCAAGAATGGATAAAGTCAAAAAGCTGGCAGAGCATTTCAATATACACATTTGTGATTTAATAGAAGAAAAAAACGCCGTAGATTGTGAGCTGGAAGATTTCGACCATATATCAAAAATAGAAGGGGAATTATTGCACGACTTTAGAACGTTAAGTGCTGTAGAAAAACAAATGGTTCTTGCCTTTTGTGGAGCAAAAGCAAGGATCTCCGAACTTGAGAAAAAATCCGAAGACCCTTGCGAAGATTTAACGGATTAACAGAATTATTTTTGATCTTTCATCCCGGTACGGATTTAAGAAAAGAGTGTCGTGCTTGTAAGAATAATAACCTGCTATGTAATATAGACACCTTTTCCTGGTAAGCATTACCTTCATGTTCGCGCCTCTCCCTTCTGCCTGCATATCAAGATAGCGATATTGTTTATCTTTTATATCGTCGGTTTTGAATTTAACAACATGAAGAAAAAGGAAAGGCACAAAGTTTAATGTTCGCGAAAGGGGAAAACTAATGATAAGAAAATCGTTCACATTTGAAGGGCGTCGTTACTGGATAAAAGCGCAAACAGAACGTGAGTGTTATGAAAAAATGGCACTCAAGAAACGTGATCTTGAAGAAGGCCGGGTAATCATTAATGAAAGCACTACGGTAAAAGCGTGGTGTACTTATTGGGTTGAGACTTACAAACGTCCTTCCGTGAGCAAAACATGGTGTGGGCAGTTAGAAGGAATCTTGAAAAACCATGTTTATCCTACGATCGGAAATTTAAAAGTAAAAGATGTTAAGCCGATCCACTTGCAGAAGGTCATAAATAATATGTCTGGGAAGTCAAGTTCCAGCATTGCAAAGACAAAAATCGTATTGAATGAAATCTTTAGGGATGCCAAAAACAATAATATGATATTAGACAACCCCGCCGAACGCATAATTGAACCCAAGGCGGCAGATTCAAAAGGCAGAAGAGCGTTGACTGCTGCCGAGAGAAAATTAATTGAAGAAGTAGCAGAATACAGCCGTGGGGGATTGTTTGTACTGATAATGTTAAATTGCGGCTTGCGCCCCGGGGAAGTTATCGCCTTACAATGGCGGCATGTGGATCTTAAAAACAAGAACATCAAGGTTGAACAATCGTTAAAGCGTGATGGAGAAATCGGAGCACCCAAAACTAAGGCAGGGAACAGGATTGTGCCGATACCCGATGATCTGGTAGATAGACTAACAAAAATGCGTGGAGAACCGTTTTCACACGTCTGTACTGACACGCATGGGAATAAGTTTAACGGGACATCCATACATCGTCTTTGGGTCAGCTTTGTAAGAGACTGCAATATTAAACTTGGATGTGCTGTTTATAAAAATGCAATCGTACCGCCTTATAGGTTCCCCGGGGATATCACGCTATATAATTTTAGGCACACATACTGCACCGATCTACAAGCTAAAGGAGTGCCCATAAATGTTGCAAAAGAATTAATGGGGCATTCAAATATTAGTACCACGGCGAAAATATACACGCACTGGTCTGAACAAAGTTACGAAAATGCGCGTGATCTTATAAATGGTAAAACTAGCAACTGTGACGGTGAGCGTGACCAAAAC
>JBAYAD010000244.1:0-4199 GCA_041669965.1 Selenomonadaceae bacterium | reverse complement strand
CATTTAACAAATCTCCCTGTTCTATCACCTGACATTTTACATTCTCTGCTCTAAAGTCGAAAAGCACAGCTGTTTTCTTCATTACTTTCTCTACCAAAACATCTCCACCTATAAGCGCCAATACATCCATACTGAATACCTCGATGTGATACTGTCGCCGCAGATCACGCCAATTCGTAAACGCATACGCTTTTATATATTTTCCTGCTCCGCTATCCCGCCAAAAACGTGCGGTTTCAGGCTGATACTTTGTCATGTTCCAGTGCAGACGTTCCGGGTGTACGCTCCCCCGCTCACTGATAAGTGCATCTAACTTCAAAAGTTCCTCTACTGCCATTATTTGCTCCGCATAAGTATCACAACAATAGTCAAGCAAATAGCCATAAAGAGTTTTTATAGTATGCGCCACTTTATGATAGCCTTGATTTTCCCAGTAATTCGTAAATCGTTGATAAAAAACAAACGCATTACCTGCTTCACCTGTACGGATCAAATATGCTATTGTTTTCCGAAAACGACCCGCATTGTAATAGCGTTCAAAAACATCCTCAAAACTATGGAACCAACGAATCTCACCGTAGGACATATACTTATTTGCAAGCACTTGATAGGGTGCCATATCCATAAACACATACTCATGCTCTTTGACAATCTTCATGATTGCCGCTCCCTTTAGAAACTTTAGAAAACCCAGCTGCAACATATTCGGCTGTAAAGCATAGACATCATTAAATGACTTGGCAAAAGACAATTTATCCTCATTCGGCAAGCCAATAATAAGATCTACATGAAGATGGATATTATGAAAGCTGAGTATCTGTCTGATATTCGCAGAAATCTTGTCCCAGTGATTGACACGACTAACCGCCTGCAACGTTTCCTTATTTGTCGATTGAATACCAATCTCAAGCTGCACACGTCCTTTTGGCATACATTTCAGTGCTGCCAGTACTTCATCATCCATATAATCAATAGCAACTTCAAAATGAAAATTCGTACGACAATCCTGTTTGGCAATAAAGTCAATAATTGGCATAAAATGCGCCTTATTCGCATTGAATGTACGATCAACAAACTTCACCTGCCGCACATCCTGTTTTACAAAAAAAGCAAGTTCTTTGAGCACACGATCAATTGAAAAATAGCGTACGCCTTTCGTTGCACAAGACAGACAATATTTACAAGCAAACGGACAGCCTCGCGAAGTCTCATAATAAAGGATGCGATCTTTTATTTCCGGCATTTCCATTTTTTCATAAGGAAATACGATCGTGTCCAAATCCGCTATGGTTACAGCCTCTCCTTCGCAGATTTCACCGGATTCCTCACGATAAGCAATTCCTCTGATACCCGTTATCTGATATCCGCTCTGAAGCTTCTGTAATAGTTGTGCAAAAGCTTCTTCACCTTCACCACGCACAACGTAATCTACCATTGGAAAATTCTGCATAAAAGATGCCGTATTATAAGAAACCTCTGGCCCACCGCATACAATTCTGCAGTCTGGCAATACTCGATGGAAAATCTTTACAAGCTGCTTTACCATCTCAATATTCCAGATATAACAAACAATACCGATAACATCCGGTCTTTTTTCATAGATCTGACCGAGAATATCCAGCAATTGGTTGTTAATCGTAAATTCCATAATTTCCGCATCGCAAAAATCACAACAACAGCCACGCAAATAACGCAATGCCAATGAAGTATGCGTATATTTGGCATTCAACGTCGTTAAAATAACTTTCAAAATTTCACCCCGTTCTTATAACTCTTTTTATTATACTGGTATTCCGGGAAAAATCAAACTTATTGACCTTTTTCCATCTTCACAATGTTATATCTGCTATAATAATAGTAAAACTTATATGAGGAGAATCTTTATGCCAAATAAATCAACAACTGTTTCACTCCGCAAGGAAATCGACCCAAAATATAAATGGCACCTTGATGATATTTATAAAAACAAATCTGTTTGGGACGAAGCTTGTGTCACATTAAAAAAAGAATTGCCATTACTTGATACCTTTAAAGGAAAACTGCATGACAAAGTATCACTTGCTGGCTGCCTTGCCCTGCGCGATCATAATAATCAAACAATCAGCCTGATCTTTTCCTATGCTCGCATGCATCATGACAGCGATGCAAACAATACCAAGTACCAGTCTATGACGGACCAGGCAATGACACTACTCAATGAAACAAACGCTGCCCAGTCTTTTATTGAACCAGAACTTCTTGCTCTGCCAAAAGAAAACCTGCGTACAGCCTGCATGACAATACCGTCACTTAAAAAATACAGCTTCTTCCTTAAAAATCTTCTACGCCAAAAAGATCACATTCTTTCACCACTTGAAGAAAATTTTCTTGCAAAAACAGGTGAAGTCCTTCAGACACCTGTGGAAATCTTTTCTATAATGACAAATGCCGACCTAACTTTTCCCGATACACTTGCGGAAGATGGCACAAAACAGTCACTCACTGAGAGCCGCTACAACCAATTCATTCGCTCAAAAAATCGTAACGTCCGCAAAGATGCTTTCCATAATCTTTTTTCTACCTATGCTTCTTTTCGTAATACATTCGCTGCGACGTATAGTACTTCCGTCAAAAGCACCTTGTTTACAGCAAAAACACGTAAATATCCTTCCATGATTGCATCCGCACTTGATAACAGCAATATCCCAATAGCTGTTTATGACACTGTCATAGCCGCAACGCATAACCAGATTAACCTGCTTCACCGCTATGTCGCACTCAAACAGCGTATGCTCGCTATCAAAGATATTCACATGTATGATCTTTATGTTCCTGTCGTGCCGGAACTCACACGTGAATTCACCTATGATACAGCACTCGTACTTTTGCGTGACGCATTACAGCCACTTGGTAAACAATATGAAAAGGATCTTTTTCATGGTATCAAATCCGGCTGGATCGATTTACTTGAAAGCAAAGGCAAACGTAATGGTGCCTATTCCTGGGGTATCTACGGTGTCCATCCCTTTGTCTTACTAAACTATGATAACCATTACAGCAGCGTCTCCACTCTTGCACATGAACTTGGCCACGCTATGCACAGCTACTACAGTAACAAGACGCAGGAATACATAAACTCCGACTATACAATTTTTTGTGCTGAGGTCGCCTCAACAACAAACGAAAATCTTTTACTCGAACATATGCTAAAAACAGTTAAAAACAAACAAGAACGTTTTTTCTTTATAAATCAATACCTCGAACAAATCCGTACAACGGTTTATCGGCAAGTACTCTTTGCTGAATTTGAAAAAACCGTCCACGAAAAAGCGGAACAAGGAATTGCTCTTACTGCTGATTTTCTCGAAAACCTATGGATAGAGCTTAACAAATTCTATTATGGCGATAAAATCATCATAGACGATGAACTTCGTATCGAGTGGGCACGGATTCCGCATTTTTATCGTCCCTTTTATGTCTATCAATATGCAACCGGCTATGCTGCTGCCATGACACTTGCCAACAAGCTGCTGCAGAAGAAAAACCATGCACAAGAAGACTACCTTACTTATCTAAAAAGCGGCGGCAGTGACGATTCAATTTCACTTCTCATAAAAACTGGAGTCGATATGACAACAAGCCTTCCACTCGAAATCACCTTCAAGAAATTTGCAACGTGTCTTGATGAACTCGAAAACAGTTTGTCTAAATAAGAATTTTACTAATAAAGTTACTAAACGCATAAAAATCACTTGCAATTTATAGTATCTTTATGATAGAATGTTTATATTGTGTATGGAGACATCTATGTTCTGTACTTAAGGAGGTGTGTTACATGGCAAGTGTTTGCGAAATTTGCGCAAAGTGTGAAGTTGCTGGTATGAATGTCAGCCATTCCCATTTGAAGACCAAACGCACTTGGAAGCCTAATATTCAGCGTGTCCGTGCAGTAGTAAACGGTGAAGTAAAGCATGTTAATGTTTGTACTCGTTGCTTACGTTCCGGTAAGGTTGAACGTGCTATCTAAGTTGCGCTATTTTAGAACTACCATGATATATCATAGAAAGAACCTACTTGAAAAATCAAGTGGGTTCTTTCTATTTTTATTGTACATACAAAAATAAATCAAACAAAAAAGGGCTCTATAATAAATGTTGTGGTCTTGATTAAAATCAAAACTGTAACATTTATTTTTTCGCACATAAAAAGACATGGTAATT
>JBAYAD010000243.1:0-4242 GCA_041669965.1 Selenomonadaceae bacterium | reverse complement strand
CCTGAACCAATAGCAATCTTTGACTGAATAATATGATAGCCTGAACCCAGCGGATCTACATTGGGATCCATAAATACCATAATGCGCATTTTTTGATAATCCTTCAAAAAATGCCATAAGACTGGTAAACAAGCAATTCCAGCCATAACTATTCCACCCAGCAAACGTAAATTTACCCCAGCTGCGAAAATCATTCCAAAAAAAATAGCCACAAAAACAATGGATGTCCCAAGATCCGGTTGTTTTAACACAAGAAGAAAAGGAACTCCTACATAGGCTGCTACAGGTAAAAGATCTCGTAATGTATTAAGTTTTCCAATCTTATCATCCAACATAGCCGCAAGCGATATGATCATGATAATTTTAGAAAACTCAGAAGGCTGAATCGTTATCGGACCAAGCTGTATCCATCGTTGTGCCCCAAGAGCAGAATGCCCCAACAGCATAACTGCCAAGAGCATAATAATGTTAAAAATGTAAAGTCGGTGTCCATAGCGCTGTAACATTTTATAATCAAAATTCATAAGAAAAAATGCCAAAACACCATTAAGCAGTGCAAACATTCCCTGTCTTTGCACAAACCAATAGCGTTCCTCACTCGGTGCGTTAATATGTGTCGCACTTCCTATAATAATAAGACTCATAATAATAATTGCTATCGCTGTAAAAATAAGTGTAAAATCCATCCTGCGCAGCCATCTTTTATTCATAATACTTACTCCCGTACCCCCTGCTTATCATCAAACTGCATGTTTACAATATTATTAAAAAAACACATAAAAGAAAAGACAATGACCTTTTACATGATGTAAAAAGCCATTTCCATGTTATCTGCTATTCTTTGAAACATGTTTCATTTTCTGTACAGGAATATTCGCTATAAGTGCAACAGAATCATCATCATTTGCCAATGATATTTCCATATCCTGCTGATTGATTTCCATATAATTCGAAATCACTTTAATGATATCATCCCGCAAATGATTCATAACCTCAGGAGATATATTCGCTCGATCATGTATGAGGACAACCTTAAGACGATCTCTTGCTACATCCCTTGATGATTTATTTGACTTGCCAAAAATTTTCATAAGAACCTCCAGCATAACCGTAACCCTCCCTTATTTACCAAAAACACGTTTCAATTTATCAAAGAATCCTTCTTCCGGAAACTTCATGAAGGGAATATTTTCACCGCATATACGACCAACAATATTGCGATAGGCCTGCCCTGCCTGAGATGATTCATTCGAAATAACCGGTTCTCCTCGATTTGTTGATGTAACTACCATTTCATCATCGGGTACCTGACCAATGCATTCAATTGAAAGAATATCATTTATGTCATCCATATCAAGCATATCACCACTCCGTACCATTTGCGGGCGAATACGGTTTACAACAAGCTTAATGTTTTCCTTTTCAGCACGACCAAGTTCACCAATAATTTTGTCTGCATCGCGCACAGCCGAAATCTCCGGCATTGTAACAACAATCGCACAATCTGCAGCAGCAATTGCCGTTTTAAAACCCTGCTCAATCCCTGCCGGACAATCAATAATAATATAATCAAACTCTTTACGGAGCTCCTCACACAAACTCACAATTTGCGCAGGATTTACTGAAGTTTTATCTTTGACCTGCGATGTTGGCAATAAATAAAGTGTTGAATATTTTTTATGACGTACCAATGCTTTTTTATAAGAAACACGGCCTTCCGTAACATCTATAAGATCATACATGATACGATTTTCCAAACCAAGCAGCAGGTCAAGATTCCGAAGTCCCGTATCTGTATCAATCAATACAACCTTCTTGTTTTTAGCGGCCAAACCTACACCAATATTTGCCGTAGTCGTTGTCTTACCGACACCGCCTTTACCCGAAGTAACTACAATAATTTCACTCATTCGCTTGCTTCCTACCTCTCTATTGGTTCAATTACAATTTGCCCATTTTTGATATATGCTCGCTCCGTACATTTCGACTTTTCCATGTCGTCCGGTGCTCTCGCAATAAGCTCAGCAATACGAACCTGCATTGGCATCATATGATCTGCTACAATAATCGCCTTCGTGTTACCAAATGCACCCGCATGTACAATGCCCCGGCATGTCCCCCGAATATCAATACTGCCACCCGCAATAACCTGCGATCCCGGATTTACATTACCACAAATCAGTATAGATCCATTACAAATAACTTCCTGTCCACCGCGAATCGTTTTATCAATGACAGTCATATCATGTAATCCCGGAATCTCTTCCTCCGGCTCTTTTTTTTCTATTATCGTTTTTTCTTGAACTTCTTTTGTTTCTAAGCTCGTCAATCGAAGAATAAGGCCATAACCATGAAACAATTCTGCCAAACGTTCTCGTTCCTCTTGCTTCAACACACCAGATATAACCTTTACAACTGTTCCCTTGCAAAAAAAATTCAAAGATGATTCCAATTTGGTCTTGAGTTCTCTTTCAATATCAGAAAAACTCGCTGTGTCATTCAAAACCAGCTGCAGTCCTGACCGGCTGCCTTTAAATTTCACATCTTCGCTCATGAGTACCTCACTTCGTTCTTTACAATTTAATCATTCTTTTATTATTTCGCCTTTTCGCTGCAAAATCCTGCTAAAATGCTAAAATGATTTATTGCTGGTTTGCCTTGGCTTGTTCTGCTGTTTTTGCTTCCGCTTCCTGTCTTGCAATTGTCTCCGGATCCGGTATATTAAAAGCTGCTTCAAGGATACGTTTCCCAATTGGTACGGCAGAGACTGAACCATAGCCACCATTTTCAACAAGGACTGCTACAACAATATTCGGATTATCAAATGGACCATATGCAACAAACCAACCATGATCTTTTCCATGGGAATTTTCTGCCGTCCCTGTTTTTCCAGCAATATTCACTGGAAAATCCGGACCAAAAACCGATGCTGCCGTACCGATTTTCGTAACATCGCTTAATGCATTCTGTATAATCTTGATAACAGCCGGACTGACATCAAGCTTCCCCTTCACTGTTGGTTTAAATTCATGCACAACACTCCCATCCGGTGCCATGATTTTTTTGACAAGATATGGCTGATATCGCGTACCACCATTCGCAATCTCACTCATTACAAGTGCAATCTGAAGTGGCGTAACCAAATTAAACCCCTGACCAATTGCTGCATCAAATGTTTCTGCCAAATACCAATCTTCATGAAATACTTTTTTCTTGTAGGCTCGATTTGCAACAAGACCCTCCGCTTCATAGGGAAGATTAATTCCCGTTTTTTGACCAAGTCCAAACATACGTGCATATTTTTCAAGCAGATCAATTCCTAAACGATTTCCCATTTCATAGAAATAAACATTATCCGAATGTGCAAGCGCCTCTCTGAAATTAATCCAGCCAAGTGCCTCACCATCTGCATTGACCTTTGGAATAAGCCAGTGACGGCCTGTATCAAGAATCTTTTCTTCTGCTGTTACTTTGCCTTCTGTGAGTGCAGCCGTACCTGTAACAATTTTAAACGTTGATCCTGGCGGATATTCCCCCGTAATTGCCTTATTATCCATCGGATGATGCGGATTATCATTAATGAGCTTCCAATCTTTATTTGATATACCATGTGCAAAAAGATTTGGATCAAAGGCCGGCCTGCTTACCATTGCAAGAACTTCACCAGTCTGCGGATTAAGCACAACCGCTGCGGCTGCCTTCGCCCCAATTTTCACAAGCTGTTCATCGACAGCTCGTTCCGCTGCTTCCTGCAGTTTCTGATCAATTGTCAATACCAAGTCATTACCTGGAATAGGTACTTTACGTCCAAGAATTTGTACAGGTTTACCAGTTACATCAACTTCAACCTGTTCCCCGCCATTTACACCACGCAACTCCTGATCGTAAACTTTTTCCAGACCAAATTTACCAACAATATCTCCTGTACGATAACCTTCGCCCTTACGCTTTTTCAGCTCTTCATCACTGATTTCACTTACATAGCCAAAAGTATGTGCCGCCTGTTCCTTATAAATATAATTTCGAATCGGCTGTACTTCGATAACAACCCCCGGATAAGCAGCCTTTTGTTCTTCTATAATCGTTAATATTTCTGGTCCCACATCATTCTTTATACGTATCGGATCAAAACCGCTATGTGCCTTAATTTTCGCTTTAATATCACTTTTGTCCACACCAAGCAATTTCGAAAGACGTGTTATAACCTCATCCGATATTGGTGCCGTAAGTGGCAAAAGAGAT
>JBAYAD010000242.1:0-4268 GCA_041669965.1 Selenomonadaceae bacterium | reverse complement strand
TTTTTCATATTCTTTCTGAATATCAATAAAAATACGTGACGGGTTTTTCAGTGTCCTTACTTTATATTCTGCTGGCTGTGACAATTGTATTTCTATACGAAATTTATCTGCAGCTTTCAAGAATGAAACCTGCTGTACCGTATCATCCTTTACCGTTAAAGCTGTATACCCTGTTTTATTATCTGTATTAGAAAAATCAAGCAGAATTCTTGTTCCATTATTTGTTACGGTAACCTTATATTCCGGCAGTTTATCTACATCGAATACAATACGATACCGCTCTGCGCCCGAGCTAAAACGAATCCCGTTAACTTTCGTATTTGCTGAAGCGGCCAATGCCACTGCTTGTAAAAGAAAAACAAATAGCATTGCACATATCGCTATTCTTTGACGTAAATCCTTCATTTTTTTGTTTCCTCCCTTTACTGAATCCGAACAAAACCATTTAAAAATCTAAGTGATTTGTTTATCCCCGAAACACATAAGATATTTTTCATTCTACAGAAAAAAGATGAAAAGAGACTGTAACCTACAGGCTCTTTCCATCTTATATTTCCTTCGAACAACAACCACACCATCTTACTTTTTCAGTTGTTCCCGTATCATCTTGGCAATGCCTATACCACCAGAGCTTGCTACCTTCTTCATCATTTCCGAATCCAGCATAGACTGCATGATTTTATCACCATTTGAGTCACCAAAAAGTTTATCTTCCGGTACCGTATCACGCATTTTACTATACATGAGTTCCAAAAACATGTCTTCAAAACCTTCACAGGCATCATTCAGTTTCTTATCCTTTGCGGCAACAGCTGCATCTGTTTTTCCTGTCACTGCATTTACCGCTGCTGCCTGCTTCTGTACTTTTTTAAGTTCGTCAGAAAACTTTGCTGTATTTATCGATTGCTGGGCATCTGCATACGTATTGTTCACGGTTCCTAATGAACCAATTGCATCTACTTGCATTCTATCACCTGCTTAAATAATTTCAAGATCGGCATGAAGTGCACCCGAAGCCTTGATCGCTTGTAAAATTGAGATAATATCCCGTGGTGTAGCCCCAACCGCATTGAGTGCGCCAACAACATCACTTATATTTGCCGTTGCCGGCAATACAATTGTATTTGCCTTATCTTCCGTAACTTTCACATCTGTATTTTTTGTTCTAATTGTCTCCCCGAGACTAAATGGTGCTGGCTGATTCACATCTGTATTTTTTTGGATGCTAATACTGAGTCCACCCTGCGCAATTGCAATTTCATCAACAGAAACACTGCCACCCATAACGATTGTTCCTGTGCGTTCATTCACAACAACCTTCGCAATATTGTCCGGTGTCACGGAGAGCGCTTCAATATCCGAGACAAAGCCAACAATATTTCCTCGATAATACGATGGAACCTGTACATCTACACGTCCAGGATTCACTGCCTTTGCCACACCGCCATAGTGCGAATTGATTACACCCGCAATACGCGATGCTGTGGTAAAGTCTGACTGGCTTAAAGAAAGTGATATAACCCCTTTGTCTCCGAGATCTTCTTCAACCGTTTGCTCAACAATCCCACCGTTTGGTGTTGTTCCAACCGTCGGAAAATTCTTTTGTGCACTAGTGCCGCCACGTCCAGCCGTAAAACCGCCGGTTGATACAGCCCCCTGTCCCACTGCATAAACAAGCCCGTTTGCTGCCTTAAGCGGTGTCTGCAAAAGTGTACCACCCTGAATGCTTTTCGCATCCCCCATCGATGATACCGTAAGATCAATCGTGTCACCTTCCCGTGTAAATGGCGGCAGCGTTGCTGTTACCATGACTGCAGCAACATTCTTTGTTTTAAGTGTTGTTGCCGGGGAAATGTTTACGCCAAAGCCCTTAAGCATATTCGTTACCGACTGCAATGTCTCCAAGGTTTTATTGGAATCACCTGTACCATCCAGCCCGACCACCAGCCCATAGCCAACAAGCTGATTTGAACGCACTCCTTGTATCTTGGCAATATCCTTTATACGTGTTGCAGCTGAATCCGCAAAAACTGTCGTGCTAAAAGAAAAAGCACACAACAGCAGCGTGAGTACAGCAATTACTTTCTTCATATTCATTCCCCCATAGGTTAGAACAAGATATTAAATATCTGTGTCAAAATCCCCTGCCGCTGCTTCGTATTCAAAGGTCCTTTGCCATCAAACTTCAAAGTTGCATCCGCAACAAGCGAAGACGGTATTGTATTGCTCGATGTCACATCATCCTGACGTACAACACCACGCAAAGTAATCTTGTGCTCATCACGATTCTGCCAAATCGACTGTGTACCTTCTACGACCATATTGCCGTTTGGCTGTACTTCTGTAACTGTAACCGTTACCCTGCCACTGACTTTATTTACATCCTTTATCGCTCCATTTGCCGTAAAGCTGTCCGACCCACCAGCTGAAGCGGCTGCCAAAAAGCTGAATATTCCTGCTCCAGCATTCAAATTTTGTGACCCTTTTTTTGAGTTCGAATTGCTTTTTGTCGCCGATGTCGTCGTTGTTTCACTAATTACAATTGTCAATATATCACCAACATTATGTGCTCTACGATCTGAAAACAAGCTCATCGCCGCTCCATTTGTATTTGCCCATAGAGACTGGGCAGACACTTTCGTTGGCTGAAAAAGCATCGTCATGACGCCTATAAGGCAAATCACAAGACATCCACGTGCTGTTTTATTCATTATTATCCACCTCTACCGTCATATGATCGAGAACACGTGCCCGAAGAACCTTCTGTGATGTCGTATTGCGCACACGTATCAGCTGTCCGACACGCCCACGCTGTAAGGCAACCCCAGCCGTCTTAATCTTAACACCATTTATATCCGCAACAATATCCACATTTACGCCTGCTTCCAAAATCACGGGATTCTGCAGCATCGTCTTCGTAAATAAAGTTCCTTCACGAACCAGACGATTTGTTACAAGCCCTTTTACATCATCAACCCGTGTAAGATATCTTGCCCTTAGATTTCCCACTTCACGTTCCTCAAGGCGCACATCTGCATCGGTAAGCTGCTGATTGGGGGACAAAGACCGTGCGGCCACCACAACATTATCATAAACATGAATACGCAAATAGCAAATCATCTGCTGATATGGTGTATCATTAACCTTTACCGTAATATACACAGGAACCACAAATGAATAACGCAGACCATTTGGTATTGTTACATCATACGTTATATTTCCATTTGGCAAACGCAAAATTTTAGGAACTTTCGTTACTTCCAGCGTATGATGCCGTTTCTCCCCCTGATCACTAAGTTCCTTCTCAACTTCTGCCTCAGCCAGCTGAATAAAGTTGTCTGCAATAATCTGCTGAGGAAACCGCTCATCCGCTGTACTGGTATAAGCAGATGCATAAGCAGGTAAACATAGAAACATAAAAAAAATTAATCCTGTCCGTAGCTTCTTCATAACAAAACACTCAACGCTTTAATCCATTTGCTATTTCCAGCATCGAATCAGATGTTGTAATAGCCTTGGAATCCGATTCATATGCGCGCTGTGCAATAATCATATTCACCATTTCTTCAACGACCTGTACATTAGACATTTCCAGTTCATTCTGTGCCAGCGTTCCGGCACCGTCTTCACCAGGCGTACCCTCAATCGCATCTCCGGACGCATCGGATGCAAGAAAGAGATTTTTCCCTATGGCTGTAAGTCCTGCCGGATTTACAAAACGAGCCAGCGTAATCGTCCCGGAATCTTCTCGTGCCGTTCCACCTGATGGCACACAAGTAACCTGACCATCAGCTGCAATCGTTATAGTATCCGATGGTGCAGTCTCATTGATCGTAATACCGTCAGCAAGCGGGTACCCGTCAGAGGTTACAAGACGACGATTCGAATCCAGTTTAAAAGCCCCATCACGTGTATATGCAATCGTACCATCCGGCATTTCGATGCGGAAAAACCCTTCACCCTGAACTGCCACATCTGTAGGATTGCTCGTTGTCTGAAGATTACCTTCCGTAAATATACGATTTGTTGCAGAAAGACGCGAACCCAGTCCGATCTGCAAGCCTGCCGGATACTGTGTATCCGCACCACTTGTTGTACCAGCTGAACGCAAAGTCTGGTACAATAGATCTTGAAATTCTGCTCTCTGTTTCTTGTTTCCTGTAGTGTTCACGTTTGCAAGATTATTGGCAATAACGTCCATATTCGCTTGCTGTGTCGTCATACCTGACGCAGCCGTCCAAAGGGATCTCATCATTTGGCAAATCTCC
>JBAYAD010000241.1:0-4280 GCA_041669965.1 Selenomonadaceae bacterium | reverse complement strand
TGGGAAGACATATGAAGCGAATGAGCGATCGAATACAGAAGTTCCACGTGAAAATACGGTATATTTTGCAAAAATGGTTGAGGACTCCCTGAAATCCGGTGTGCCAGTAGGTGTTGGTGATATTTCCTATGCCAATGGTTCAGATAATGCACTTATGGCACAGTTGGAAAAGAAAGGGTTATTATACAAGCTTGCATCTTATGCGGGTTGGAATACAGCTACAAATAGTACTGGCTTTGTGCTTGGGCAGGGTATCATGGCAGCACACATGAGTCAGGAAGATCATGATCGTATGCTGACGACGCGTTATCTTGATGATTGGGGCTATGAAGCAAATGTGCGACAAGAACTTGCTCGCCAGCTTAGCTGGCTGACGGGAAAAGGCGACTACGCAGATCTGGATGAGAAGAAAATGTCAGCAGAGACTCTTGCGACGAAGAAGATGCGTTATTTTGCTGCACATAATTTACCGCCATTTACTTATTTGGCGAATCTTCAAGTAATATTCCCTTGGGATCGTATGTTTGAGGCGAAATTTGATTTCTGAATAAGTAATAAAAAATAAAACAGGAACGCAGTCTGAGGGTAAATTTCCCTTAGCACTGTGGTCCTGTTTTTTATTTTTCGTTTATGGGGATGGTATAGACGCGAGTTTTCTTTTTATAAAAATATTGCTTGATTTCGAAAGAAACACTATCGTCAGTAAAAACAGAATCGACTTCATCGGCGCTAAACTGTGTTACAACGCCCTGCTGTAAAAACTTACTGGATTCAGTCACAATCATGACGCGATTTGCATTTTCCGCCATGCAGCGAATTGCTTCTGTCCGCATAAGATTATTGCCCATGAATCCAACTTTTTCATTAAATCCATCCGTACCGATGAATACTTTATCAACATGGAATTCCTGAATACATTTTTTAAGCATAGGTCCGACCATGACTTGGGATTCGTTTTGATAGTCACCGCCGAGAAGAACAACATTAGCATGTGGCGCCTTGCGGATAAAAGCAGCGATAAAGGCAGAGTTTGTGACGATAGTGACATCCCGGCGATTGGTTGCCAGTTCCTCTGCGAGCAGTGTACAGCAGGATCCGGACTCAATCATCACAGTTTCGCCATTGTGGACGAACTCTGCTGCTTTTTGAGCAATTTTTCGTTTGACATCGTAGTTGAAGGAAAGATGGTTGCCAATATCATCACTGGCAATCATTGCTGCAAAGCCGTGTTCACGGCGCAGCAAGCCCATTCGCTCGAGTGTACTAAGATCCTTGCGAATTGTGACCTCGGATACGTTGAGACTATGTGCCAGTTCTGTTACAGCAGCGCGTTTTTTGCTGTTAACAATATTTAATAATTTTGTATGGCGTATATGCATAAAAATCCCATCCTCATAGTGGTTTCATTAACAAAAAAAGTATATCATATTTAGTATTATAATAAAACAAAAATCTTTCGAATGAAATTCAAAAGATTTTTGTTTTTACTATTATTTTTTACTATTATTTTTTAAAAAATATAATTAATTTTGTAATCAGGTGTTTGTTTTGCGGAATTTTTCCATAAAATCAACAAGGACTTCGCAGCCTTCATAAGGCATTGCATTGTAGATCGAAGTACGCATGCCGCCAACCGAACGATGCCCTTTGACGCCACTGAGTTTGTGCGCAAGAGCTTCGGCTGCAAATTTCTTTTCAAGTTCTTCAGTGGGCAGACGAAATGTAATATTCATGAAGGAACGGCTGTCCTTATCGGCATGACCTTGATAAAAGCCATTGCTCCTGTCAATTGCATCATAAATAATGCCTGCCTTTTTTGCATTGCGCTGCTGCATGGCAGAAAGACCACCCTGCGTTTTAATCCACGCTGCAACCTTGCCAACCATGTAGATACAGAAGGCTGGCGGAGTATTGTAAAGCGAGTTTTTGCTGTAGTACGTGTCATAGCGCAACATTGTTGGGATGGTTTCCGGGCTTTTTTCGATGAAAGATTTTTTAGCAACAACGAGGCAGACACCAGCCGGACCAAGATTTTTTTGAACACCTGCATAAATGAAGCTGAACTTTGAAAAATCGAGTGGTCGCGAAAGCATATCGCTTGACATATCGGCAATAAGCGGGATATTGTTTGTTTCAGGAATATAGTGATATTCTGTACCAAAAATTGTATTGTTATAGCAGAGATGAAGATATGCGGCATTGTCTGTGAGCTTAATTTCATCCTGTGTCGGGATATGCTTAAAGTTTACTTCTTTGCTCGATGCAGCAATATGTCCGATACCGAGAAGTTCCGCTTCTTTATAGGCTTTTGTTGCGAAACTGCCGGAGAGAGAATAGTTGCCGATCTTTCCGTTTCTGGCAAAATTTTGCGGAATCATTGTAAACTGCAGACTGGCACCACCTTGAATAAACAGTACATCGTAGTCGTCACCAAGTCCCATAAGTTCCTTGATATCGGCCTTTGCCTGATTATGTACTTCGTCATAGGCCTTGGCACGATGACTGATTTCTGTGATGGACATGCCTGTTCCTTTAAAGTTGAGAAATTCAGCTTGTACTTCTTTGAGTACTTCGAGTGGCAGCATTGCTGGACCGGGGTTGAAGTTGTAAATACGATTTGCTTCCAAGATAAAAACCTCCTATGTTTTCAGTAAATTTATTTTTGCAGAAATCACTGTCTGCGGATTCACTATGTGATTGAGTTATATTCTAACGCTAAAAAATGTAAAACGTCAAGCAAAAAATTTAAAATGTTTTTTTGAAAAATACACTTGACGTTTTAAGAAGGATAAAATATAATGCATATATGCACAAATTGAACATGTAACGCAATGCAGAGGAAGCATAGGTATTTATCCGTACAGAGAACCGACGGTTGGTGTGAGTCGGAAGGATGATGCTTTTGTTCCACCTTGAAGCGGCTAATGATGAATTATGACGGGAACCGCCCGATACAGCGAGTTGAGTTGACACTTTATAGTGTAACTTGGGTGGTACCGCGGAGATAAAGCTTCGCCCCAATTTTTGGGGCGAAGCTTTTTTGTTTATTCTGTGCAGTGGTGAATGGATTAAAAACTATAAAAGATAGATATGGGAGAGATTATTGATGAAAGTTTTAGTTGCAGATGGAGTTTCAAAAAAAGGGATCGACATTTTGGCAAGTGATTTTGAAGTTGTTGTTAAAGATAAGTTGTCAGCAGAAGAGCTTTTGCAGATTATTCCGGAATTTGATGGCATTATTGTGCGTTCAGCATCAAAGGTTACAGCAGAAGTCATTGCTGCGGCAAAGAATCTTAAGGTTATCGGGCGTGCTGGTGTCGGTGTCGATAATATTGATGTTGCAGCTGCTACAGCAGGCGGGATCATTGTAATTAATTCTCCCGGCGGTAATACAATCGCGGCAACGGAACATACGATGGCAATGATGCTGGCAATGTCGAGAAATATTCCAATTGCCAATGAAACCATGCAGAAGGGTGAATGGAACCGCAAAAAATATGTTGGCGTTGAACTTCGCGGCAAAACACTGGGCGTTGTCGGTATGGGACGTATTGGCAGTGGTGTGGCAAAGAGAGCAATTGCTTTTGATATGAATGTTATTGGTTATGATCCGTATATTAATGAAGAGCGTGCACAGGCACTTGGCATTACGATTGGTACGTTGGATGATATTATTGAAAAAGCAGACTTCATTACGGTGCATATGCCAATTACACCAGAAACGAAGGGCATGATCAATAAAGATAATATGAAGAAGATGAAAAAAGATGTTCGTCTCATTAACTGTGCCCGTGGTGGCATTATTAATGAAAAAGATCTTGCAGAAGCCGTCAGAGCGGGCATTGTAGCGGGGGCTGCAATTGATGTATATGAAAGCGAACCCGTTCCGGCAGATCATCCGCTCATTGGTGTTCCGGGGGTTGTACTTACACCACATCTTGGCGCATCCACCGTCGAAGCTCAGATCGGTGTTGCTGTAGATGTAGCATATGGTATTAAGGCAGCACTTAAAGGTGAGCCAGTAACCACAGCCGTGAATATGGCACCTGTATCGGCACAGGTCATGAACGTTATCCGTCCTTATTTTGACCTTGCGGAACGTCTTGGCTGCACAGCCTGCTCACTTGCAGAAGGTGCAATCAAGAGTGTTGAGATAGAGTATAATGGAGATATTGCTGATGTGAATACAAAGATGATTACAACTGCAGTCATCAAAGGTATGCTGAATCCGATTCTTGAAAACAATGTAAACTATGTTAATGCACCAAGTTTGGCAAAAG
>JBAYAD010000240.1:0-4321 GCA_041669965.1 Selenomonadaceae bacterium | reverse complement strand
TATATGCGACAGGAAGGCCGTGGCATTGGTTTGGCAAATAAGATTCGCGCCTATGCACTGCAGGATCAGGGACAGGATACAGTTGAAGCGAATATTTCGCTTGGCTTTGCACCAGATTTGCGTGACTATGGTATTGGTGCCCAGATCCTTTCGGATCTTGGACTTACAAGTATTCGCCTTTTGACGAACAACCCGGCAAAACGTGCAGGGTTGGAAGGATATGGACTTGAAATTGTCGAAAGAGTACCACTGGAAATCAAATCGAATAAGTTCAATCGCAAGTATATGAAAGTAAAGAAAACCAAAATGGGACATATTTTAAAGGAAGAAGCATAAGAGGGGGATATTGAAATGGCAAATATTTTAGAAGGTAATTTAACAGCGGAAGGCTTGAAATTGGGGATTGTCGTAGCACGGTTTAATGAGTTCATTACATCAAAACTGCTCAGTGGTGCGATTGATACACTCCACCGTCACGGTGCAAATGACGATGATATTGATGTAGCTTGGGTGCCGGGAGCTTTTGAAATTCCGCTTGCGGCAAAAAAAATGGCGGAAACCAAGAAATACGATGCTGTTATCTGTCTGGGTGCGGTTATTCGTGGGTCGACATCACACTATGATTATGTTTGCAATGAAGTGTCGAAGGGCGTAGCACAGGTTGGGATGTCGACAGGTGTGCCGACGATCTTTGGTGTCGTTACAACAGAAAATATTGAGCAGGCCATTGAACGAGCTGGTACGAAGGCTGGTAATAAGGGTGTTGACAGCGCTATGGCTGCAATGGAAATGGCAAACCTTTTGAAAAATATTTAACAGGGGAGTGTTAAAAAATGAAGGTCGGAGTTATCAGTGATACGCATGGTTGTGAGGCACGCTGGGTACTTGCCTATAATAAGTATTTGAAGCATACGGAACTCATTATCCATGCTGGTGACGTGCTGTATCATGGTCCGCGCAATCCAATACTTAAGGACTACAACCCGGCAGTTCTTGCGGAACAAATCAATCGTTGTCCTATTCCGATTCTTATTGCACGCGGTAACTGTGATTCTGAGGTAGATGCAATGGTACTAGATCTACCAGTGCAGGCCCCCTATGCTTATGCAATAACTAATGGGATGCGTATTGTAGTGACACATGGGCATACTATTGAAACAGATAAGGAAAAGGATATAATGGCACAGCACATGAAGGCAGAT
The DNA here is from genome assembly GCA_041669965.1 of Selenomonadaceae bacterium. Taxonomy (GTDB): domain Bacteria; phylum Bacillota; class Negativicutes; order Selenomonadales; family Selenomonadaceae; genus UBA1792. The sequence continues at coordinate 3,119 of JBAYAD010000240.1, read as the reverse complement.
ATCTTTATCAGCGGTCATGTCCATGTGAATGTTCTGGAAAAGCGAGGTAATACGATTTTTCTAAACCCAGGATCACCATCGCTAAGCAAACGTACCGATGGACGCTCAACAATTGCTATGATGGATGATGAAAAAATCGAGATTATTGATATCGACACAGATGAAGTTCTTTTGCAGCTGGCAATAAAATAGATGAAAAAGCTGAACCTTTTTTGATTGAGGTTCAGCTTTTTAGGCTTTTATATTGCCAGCACGCGTGTTATAAAGTAAAATAAATCTAGTATAATTTAGGGAGAATGAAAATATATGAAAGATCATTTAATAAAAGCAACAGCAAATGGTGTACGCATGTATGCGGCTGTTACGACGAAACTTGTTAATGAAGGTATTCGTCGGCATCAATGCAATCCAGTAGCTGCAGCTGCGCTGGGGCGGACGATGACAGGTGCATTGCTTATGGCGGCAAACCTAAAAAATAAAGAATGTATTACAGTTAAATTTAATGGTGATGGTCCACTCGGTAATGTTGTTGCTGATGCAAGTCCGGACGGTTATGTCAGAGGCTATGTAGATCACCCATATGTTGATTTGCCACTGAACAATGGTAAGATTGCTGTAGGCGAAGGCATTGGTGCAGGAATTGTATCGGTAACGCGCTTCACAGGACTCAGGGATACGGTGACGGGAACCTGCAGGATTGCGACTGGCGAGATAGCCGAGGATCTTACACGTTATCTTTACGTATCAGAGCAGACCCCATCAAGCATTGGACTAGGAGTCCTTGTCGGTAAGGATCTCAAAGCAATAGCAGCTGGTGGTTTTTTTATTCAGCCAATGCCGGGTCTTGCTGATGAAGTATTGACGAAGTTAGAAAAGAATCTGGCAGAGCTTCGGCCTGTATCCGAAATGATTGGGGAAGGTCTTGATGGCAGAGGAATCATCACAGAAGCATTAAAGGGGTTTGATGTAAACTATTTTGAGACAATCGACCTTATCTTTAAATGTCAGTGTTCGAAACAGCGCATAGAGGGTATTCTTATGAGCTTGAATGAAAAGGAATTAGAATCTCTTGTTGAGGATGGGCATGCTGAAGTTTGCTGTCATTTTTGTGGGGAAAAGTATCAGTTCAATAAGGATGAACTTGTTGCGCTTATAAATGTCAGCAAGGAATTAAAGAAGAGAAAAAACAAATAGTATGTTCTTACCCTTTAATGATGATATCTTATCTTGTATGTTGAGATCTTTCCTTAAATCCACAGATTAAGCTGGTGACTGTTTGGGCGTATATGCTAGCGTTATTTTCTCTGATGCTGAGTTATACTAAATGGTGATTTTCTTGTTTGAATATTGGGGGCATAAGCAGTGAAAGGAAAAGTAGCACTAGTTACAATTCTATTAGGTATAGGCGTATTGCTTTTTGCAGGTTGTGGAAATAACCAGCAAGCAGAAAAAAATAGTGTGGAATTTACAATTGTGACGTCTTTTTATCCAATGTATATTGCAACGGTAAATATTACAAAAGGTATTGATGGTGTGACAGTCACAAATATGACAAAGCCACAAACTGGCTGCTTGCATGATTATCAGCTGACACCAGAAGATATGAAGAAGCTTGAAAAAGCAAATGCTTTTGTTGTAAACGGGGCTGGTATGGAGGCCTTTCTGGACAAAGCAGTGAAACGACAGAAAAACATGATAATTATTGATGCATCGAAAAATATTGAACTGTTGAAAGATGCGTCGGGCGAAGAAAACCCACATGTCTGGGTAAGTGTTACAAATGCTATAATTCAGGTGAAAAACATTGCTATTCAATTGGCAGAGGCGGATCCTAAGCATGCAGCGGCTTATAAAAAGAATGCTGCTGAATATGTGGATAAGCTGGAAACACTAAAAAAAGAAATGCATAAAAAAATTGATCCGTTGACACATCATGATATTGTGACATTTCATGAGGCCTTTCCTTATTTTGCGAAAGAATTTAATTTAAATATTGTTGCAGTTGTTGAACGTGAACCGGGAAGTGATCCATCACCAAAAGATATTGAGAAAACGGTCGAACTTGTAAAAAGATTCTCGGTAAAAGCACTCTTTGCTGAACCGCAGTATCCCAAAGGAGCAGCTCAGACGATTGCACGAGAAAGTGGCGGAGTCGTATATTCACTTGATCCTGTAGTAACAGGTGAGGCAAATGAAGAAGCCTATAACGCATATATTAAAGCAATGAAGAAAAACGCAGATGTCTTAGTAGAGGCATTGCGATAAATACTATATAGGAGGTATCCTTTGTTAAAAAACAAGCAAAAGGATGCCTTTTGTTTTTAAAAAGACGCTTGCAAAAAGTCAAAAAGTCAAATATAATAAAATAAAGGTCAAATGGTCAATATAGTGAAGGTGATAATGATGAGTAATATAGCTGATTTAATTGAAGAATATATTTTGCGGCGCTTGTCAGCTCAGCAAAGTAGAAAAGTAGAACTTCGAAGGACAGATATCGCTGATGCGATTTCATGTGCGCCATCGCAGATTAGTTATGTATTAAGTACCCGATTCACATTGGATAAAGGATTTTTAGTAGAATCGAGACGCGGCTTGGGAGGCTTTATTCGTATTGCACAGGGGCCGATACAGAACCTTATTTATCAGGAAATTCTTGATAAAATCGATGAAACGACAGAGATACAGGAGATACAGTCTATGGTTCGTTATCTTTTACAGCATCAGCTTATACAAAGTCGTGAAGCAGCGCTTATCATGCAAGTTGTAACAACGGCTTATGAAAAGTTGTTGCCTGAAGACAGATTACAGCTTATTCAGTCTATGTTTTTGACACTAGAAAACTTTACATGAGGGGGTCGTTGTATGTTATGTGATGATTGTAAAAAAAATGAAGCTTGTGTGCATATTACGCAGATTAGTAATGAAGGTAAGATAGAAAAAAATCTGTGCAAGGATTGTGCTGAAAAATATGGAAAACTTATGCTTAACACGGGTAAGGATTTTTCTGTAAATGATTTTCTTAAGGGGATTTTTAGTAATGAGGGGCAGCAAATGGTAGCTGGATCCGAAAACAATGAGTTAGCACAAGCAATTTGCCCTAATTGTAGTATGTCCTATAG
>JBAYAD010000239.1:0-4343 GCA_041669965.1 Selenomonadaceae bacterium | reverse complement strand
GCCGCCTTGTGCATTCGTAAGAACACCCGCTGCCGCGCCAACAAAGAAAATCGGAATTAATCCAGGAATAATAATTGCCAAGCCCGTAAACGGAAGAATTAAGAACATGGCAATTGCCCCCGCCAAAGAAGACAGAAATCCGATAATAACCGCATTCGGAGCAAAAGGGAAAATAACCGGACAATCCAATGCCGGAATCGCATTCGGTACCAGTTTTTCCGAAATCCCCTTAAAAGCAGGAATAATTTCAGCCAACATCATCCGTACACCCTGCAGAACAATAACAAATCCACCCGTGAACTTCATTGCAGCCATAATAGAAAACATCCCCGCATTTTTCCCGTTCGCCAGTTTTGCCACTACGCTCGTATCCGCAAGCAGAATCGTAATTACAAAAAGCAAAAGCATAACAAGCCCTGTCGATATTACATTATCTTTAAAAAAGCTTAAATTTTCCGGTACATGAATATCTTCTGTCGAATGTTCTTTGTTGCCGGTCCATCTGGCAATCCACGCCGCCAAACAATACGTCAAGGCATTATAATGTCCCATAGCAACACTATTACTACCGCTTGCCGCCCGATAAAAAGGCTGCACCAATGCCGGTGTGATAACCATCGTCGCCCCCAAAAGCAAAGAACCGATAACAATCAGGCTCGTTCCCTGAAATCCAATGACAGTTAAAATAGCCGCCAGTAATCCCGCCATAAAAAGCATATGATGTCCTGTTAAAAAGACATATTTTAACGGTGTAAATCGTGCCAGTAATAAATTGGCAACAAAACCAAATGCCATGATTAAAGCCATCTGCATACCAAACTGCTCTTGAACCAAAGCAATAATGGCCTCGTTCGTCGGAACAACCCCCTGCATATGAAATGCACTTTCAAAAGCAGGCCCTAACTGCCCCAAAGCTTCTGCGATAGCACTCGATCCAATCTGGAAAATAATAAAACCGATAATGGTTTTTAAAGTTCCACTTACAATCTGTGATACGGATTTTTTAAGTGAAATTAACCCAATCAAGGCCATTAACCCCACAATAATAGCAGGTTCATCAAAGAAACTAAAAATAAAATTCAATTTTATTCCCCCATCGATAAGGATATAAAGGTATTATATCTTTATTCTTATTTTTTCAAATTTCCAATCGCATCCATTATGGTCGTTTCAAGAGCTTTCTTATCGATCACACTGCGAACATAAGCCATATTATAACCTTTGTCTTCTATCTGTGACTTCAATTCATACGTCGTTACAACAAGATCTGCGACCTTCCCCACCAGAGAGCCAAGATCACAAGCTTCCACCTCGGCTTTGATTCCTTTTTGTTTTAAAATATCATCTATATTCATCTTCAAGACCAGACTTGATCCCATTCCCATCCCGCAAACCGTTACAATGTTCATAGAAAATCCCCCCTCTTATCATTTCAAACCTGTAGTAAAGCTAAAACATCTTTCACTTCCTTCGTGAATTTGATTTGGCTCATTTTGTCCGCGTCATTCAAAAAAACAGCCAATTCACGCATTGCCTTAATATGCGTTGTGTGGTCAACAGCCGCCAAACAAATCACCAAATCAACCGGATCATTATCCGCATTGCCAAAGGCAACAGGACTTTCCAAGGTCAACAAACTCATGGCAATTTTTTTCACGCCATCCTCTGCTCTTGCATGCGGCATAGCAAAACCCGGTGCAATCACAATATACGGCCCCAGTTCTTTTACCGCACGTATCATTGCCTCTACATAACTTTGCTCCACTGCATCTTCCTGCACCAAAAGCTGACCTCCCATGCGGATAGCCTCTTCCCAGTTTTTTACCTTTACGTTTACCCGTACGGTGTCTTTCGTCAATAACTCACCTAACATTTTCTCTCACCCCCTTTTTTATTTATTCAGCACAAAGCCATGACGGACCTCACCTCCTCCAGCGTCTTTGCCTCTGCCAACTGATCAAGCACATCGTGCTCGATTAGATCAAGGGCAAACGACACCATGATTGTTATAATGTTATCCAACCCCACTTGTCGGTTTTTTTCCCTTAGCAGCTTTGCGGGCTTTCAAATACAAACCAATATCAAAACCTAAAGCTTTTGCCATTTTTTCCAATGTCTCAACCGTTGGAACGACTTTCCGATTTTCGATATTGCTAATGTGTTTTTGGCTGACTCCGCTTTTGGCGGACAACTCTTCCATTGTAACTTTTTGGTGAATACGTTCCTTCCTTATATTTTTTACAAGTTTGCACATCACTTTTATCACCTCATAGTTCTACGCTTGCTTTTATATTATCACTCATAAGTTATAATTACAATATTTTTTATATCTTATAAGTGATATTTAAAAATATCATTTTAACAATTTGTATATCGCGTTATAATATAAATATTACCTGTAGGTTATTAACGGAGGAATATAGAATGATTAATGTTGGCGAAAGAATCAGAGAGCTGCGAAAAGCAAAAAACATTACATCGACTGCATTAGCCCAGCAACTAGGTGTAGCACAAAGCTTTATGTCGGGCATCGAAACCAACAACAAAAAATGTTCATTAGAAACGTTGGATACCATCTGCACGATACTGGATGTTTCCCTCACGGAGTTTTTCCAGGAAAGCGCAACAGAATTAGAACCTGAACTGAAAGACCTTCTTACTGCAAGCAAAAATCTAACCGTTGAACAGCGCGAATTAATTACCAAGTTTTTAAAATCACTGAAATGAATGCTCTCCCCTTTTCAACAACGAAACCTTCATTCTCACTGGTTTAGCTTCGTGATATAATGGTTTGAGAAATATTGTCTACATTTATAACAAATAGTTTATTTACATTTTGTTTTTAGCTCAAAATGTTTTTCGTCTGCTTCTATCCCTAATTTGTTATAATGCCACAAAACGCCATTATATCTTTTATCACTATTAGTTCCTTTATTTTCGCTACTCAAAAGTACACTAATAGTTTACTTTTATATTTTAGATTATAGTACACTATAGGTGTACTGTCAAGGAGGTTTATTTTAAATTTTGAATAATAATAACTTTGCTAGAATTTTGCATGAACTAAGAAGCAAACACAATCTTTCTATGTCTGAATTAGCATCTATATTAGGATTTAAAACAAAATCTGCCATAAATCAATTTGAGAAATCCGCTAGTTTACCGTCTTTTCCTACATTATTAAAAATAGCTGACTTTTTTTGTGTTTCATTAGATTATCTTACCGGCCGATCTGATGATCCCGAATATGAAAAATTCCTAACACCAGCAGAAGAAGCGTTTTTTAATCATCCGGCTACCTCAAAGGATTTAATTGATAAATATAAACACGATAAAGCAACGCATTCGATTGAATTTGCGCCTGTTTACTTGCATGACTATGAAGTTGTCCGCGATAGATAAAAATAAAAATTTAGGTTCTATAAAATATAAAAACAGAGTTCGATCATTGATAACAGTTGTCAATGATCGAACTCTGTTTTTATATTCAATTCTACAATAATTACAAAATCAAGACCCATATAAGCTAAAAACTTTACTCTTTGTTTTCAAATTCTTCAAGCAGATATCCAACCCATGCAAAACTGCCTACCAAACTAGCAATTACAGTTTTTAGAATATTTACATTGAACGTTGATAATAAAAGAAAAAATGATAACGTACTACCTACTGCTAAATAAAATTTCAATCTAATTTTTATCTTTTTCAATGACGTCCGGCCAGTTAATATATGATATGAAAACCAACAAGTTGCATATATTGCCGTACTAATACAAAAAGGCACAAAAACATCTGCAAATTTTACCCATGATAACAAAAGCACCGTTATAAATGATGCAAAAATCACCATCCCGTTTATAAATGCTTTATGTTTAAATGGTTTAAAATATTTGTCAAATATTCCAAGACAAATTGTAATTGGTAATAAAACAATCATACTCGACACAATAACTTTACTCAATATCCCTATTTTCAGATAATCGCTAATAGTATAAACTACCACTAAAAATGCAACACTTACTCCCCCATAATTTAATGATTTTATACAGCTTGGTTTCTTAATTAATAAAACGAATTCATCAAGAAACTTTAATATTTTTTGCAAAAAATTAATCACTATTTTTTTAACCTCTTTATTCCTTTATTAAGGCTTCCACGTACTTAGTGCAAACAGTTATTTACATTTCCGGTTTAAAACTTCTTTTCATAGTGATGATATTCCCCCCATTAAAAAAGTTCTTACAAGCAGAACAGATTAATTACAACATATAGGTTCCTGCAAAAAGATATTTATTTTCTAAAACTATATATCCGATAAAAACTAAAGACTTATTCCTGTGCCT
>JBAYAD010000238.1:0-4345 GCA_041669965.1 Selenomonadaceae bacterium | reverse complement strand
CCTATGAATTTGTCGGCAAACCGGAAGAAGTTGAACTTAGTCAGAATGATAAGGATATCGTTGCTGTAGTTGAATACCGTGACGGCAGTATTCTTGATGTTATCCGCAAGCCGATGATTAGCTAAACAAAAGACTACTATAACCAGCCCCCCTTATCCGCTTACTTGATGAGGGGGGCTGGTTATAGTTAATGCCTTTGGGACACTTACGGTTTAACATGAAAATACCACAAGCCATGTCTCTGAAAAGAAGCATGGCTTGTGGTATTGATCCCTATTCGTATTATTTTTTATACTTTGAATTTGTGTATAGTATTTTGCAAGTCTTCCGCCATTTTTGCTAGGTGGGTGCTTGCACTTGAGATTTCTTCCATGGAAGCAGATTGTTCTTCTGTTGCCGCTGAAATGTTTTGTGTTTCACTAGCTGATTTACGAGATTCTTTATCTATATTGTTAGAGGCTTCAACAACACGTTTTGTTCCAGAATCTAATAGGGTAGTTGAAGCTGTAATTTCTTCTATGCCAGCGCCTATTTCAGTAATCATAGTAAAGATTGTATCAAATTTTTCTCCGGCACTATTGGCAAAAATTTCGCCGGATTGAACTTCTTTTTTGTTTTCATCCATGAACGCAACTGCTTTTTCTGTATTGATTTGAACGTTTTTTATTAAATCCACAATGTCTTTTGTTGACTGAGCAGACTGCTCTGCTAGTTTCCTTACTTCTTCAGCCACAACAGAAAAACCTCGTCCGGCATCGCCAGCTCGTGCTGCTTCAATAGCGGCATTTAAAGCTAAAAGGTTTGTTTGAGCTGCAATAGCAGAAATTATACCGACAATTTTATCAATTTCTTTAGAATATACATCCAAAGCATGAATAACTTCTGCAGCATTTTCTGTCTTTTCGCCAATAAGTGTCATTTGCTTTATCGTTGTTTTAATAGCTGTCGTTCCTTCAAGTGCAGTAGTTGAAGTCTTTTTGCTTGATTCGTTGACGGTTTGTATGTTTTTTGTTACAGTATCGATTCCATTACTCATTTCATTAACAACAGATGTTGTATGGTCAATAAGTTTAAGCTGTGTAGTACTGCTGTTAGCCACATGTGTCGTCGATTCTGCCACTTGTGCAGCCGCTTGTGCCGATTGCCCTGCGCTTGCTGTGAGCTGCTGCGAAGAAGAAGCCATTTGCTCAGCCGCACCTGCGATTTGTTGAATCAAATTTCTTACGCTGCGATTCATTTTATCTACAGCCTGAGATAATCTGCCAAATTCGCTTTTATCCTGCATACTTTTTTCTGGAACGTTACTTGCAAAATTTCCATCTGCAAGGCGTGTTAAGAAATCTATAGTCATTTTTAGCCGGGTTCCTATTTGCTTAATTGTTAAGATACCAATACCAATACCTAACAAAACAGCAAGTAAGGTAATGATCGTGGATGTCCATATAGATTTAGTCATCTCAGACTTTTCAAGTGCATTTGTTTCACTGCTGCCCTGATCAGCATCAGCGGCAATCTTATCCAAATGGGATGTAACCTCTTGCAATAAAGGAGTTACCTCTTTTTTAGATAAGGCATAGGCTTCCTGATTTTTGTTTTGCATTGTCAGCTCAAGCACCTGACCGTTAATTGTGCGGAATTTCGGCAGAATATCTTTCAGGGCCTTCATTTCGTTAGTTTGCGTTGTTGTTAATGGCAGCTGTTCGTAAGCTGTAAGATTTTCAACAAAAGCGTTTCTTTTTAGAATAAGATTGTTTTTAAGCTGTTGCTTTTCACTGCTATCGGTCGTAAGCATTAAACGATAGATATCTTCTCCACTTTGGTGTAAGGATACCTTGATCTTATAGGCCAATTGAATTTGTTTTACATTTGTTGTGTAAAGCTGATCCATTCGAGAACTGCTTTGTTTTAAATTGATACCATTTACTACAGAAACACCCAAAATAGCAAAAACAAATACAGCAATTAAAAGTGTTAATTTATGTTTAACTTGTAAATCGTTAAACCATTTCATATGAATAAGAACCTCCCTGATTTTTAAAACACATTATTGTGAAACATATCATATCTTATCTAACGGTATGGCATATGTTCTGGATATGTCGTATTGTGTATTATATGTTTTATATACCTTAATAGCAATGGCAAATTATAGGCTATGGGTCATAAAGAAAAATTTTGAGCGGATTCTCAAACGTCGTGGAAGCATCTCACAAGAAAGTATATTGCTATCCACAAAAAACCGGGACTTAGTTTTATGTAAGCCCCGGTTTGAAATCTTTTATTAAGATGAAGTTTTAGTAGTCGTTACGACGGGGTATGTCCATAATTATCTTGAAAAAATGGAAAAAAAAAGATCACCGGTAGCAGGTCCGGAAAGATCATTTGTGATGGTGCTTATTGAGCTCCATTGAATCATTTAAATTTTTTATGGACATACGTACCTGCTTTTCCAAAAGTTTGAAGCGATTAGCAAGGTTTATTTCATTTTTTTGTCGATATATAATTTCGTTCGTCTGAACTTTAGTCAAAAGTTTTTCTAATTCCATACTTTGCTTGTTCACGTCTTTAAATATATCCAGCATACTAGGATTCCTCCTTATAGTCGTCTCATAAAGGGAGTGGGTTTTTATTTATATCATGTTAGGCTTTTTTTCTTTTGGCTTAGGGAAAATTACGGTAGCAGATGAGCACAAACGTAAAACAAAACCTGTGTTGTGATTATACACCCAATTTGTTTGTAAAGCTACTACGTATATGAGAAAAAACGAACGTATTTACTTTAATAAAAATAGGAAATTATTGGTTATAAAAAAATAGTTGAGTACATTCTTGTAATTAATTGACTATAGTAAGATAGAAGAGGGAACCAACCTCGTTTTTTTGCATGATACACAGATTAGGAGCTTTTTATATCGCCTTGAATAATTTGAGTTGAATCTGAAAGCCTTTTCATGCAAACCCATACGTTTTTTGTTAAACTTCAGTACGGATCTATTTGCAATCTGAATAAAAACATGCAGAAAGGAGAAGTCTGCTTGATGAAAAATAAATTAATTCCAATTTTGCAAAGAGTTTTTTCTTCTTTGAAACATAAGGAATTTCGCTATTTTTGGTTTGGACAATGCATATCCCTCATCGGTACCTGGATGCAGCGGACAGCACAGATCTGGCTTGTTTATACGATGACGAATTCGCCTTTTATGGTAGGGATGGTAGGAGTTTGTCAATTTACACCAATACTTCTTTTTACATTATTTGCGGGTGCTGTGGTCGATCGTTTTTCAAAAAGGAACATTTTATTGATGACGCAATCCGCTTTGATGATTCAAGCAATTATTTTAACTTTTCTAGCTTATTTTGGGATACTCCAATATTGGCATATCCTGCTGCTTAGCGTTTTTTTAGGATTGACACAAACCTTTGACATGCCGGCACGTCAGTCTTTTTTTATTGAACTGGTTGGCAGAACAGATATCATGAATGCTGTGTCGCTTAATTCTACAATTGTAAATTTAGCAAAGATTATTGGGCCTGCTTTATCGGGAATTGTGATGGTGAACTTTGGCACCGTGTACTGCTTTTCTATCAATGCTATTAGCTTTTTTGCGGTCTTGTTGAGTTTGTTTTATATTAACGTGTCACCGCAACAAGTTATACGAAAAAAACAAAAGGTTATACAAGACGTTAAAGAAGGCTTATGCTATATTAAACAGAAAAAAACATTGACGCTCAATATAATGTTTATGGCAATTATTTGTACCTTTGCAATGAATAATGCGGTTATTATCCCTGTTTTTGCTAAAAGTGTACTAGGGCTGGGTGCAGATGCTTATACTGGACTGATGAGTGCAGCTGGAATTGGTGCATTTATTGGTGCGGTTTTTATGGCTTTTCGTGCTGAAAAAGGTGTGGGAAAAAGATTTTTCCTTTTTTGCTTAACTGCAACTGCATTTTTACAAGTTTTTATGATTTTCGTTGTGGATTACAATGCAGCATTTCTCTGTATTGCCTGTATCGGTTTTTTGAATTTAGCTTTTATGAATATGGGAAATTCGATTTTTCAATTACATGCTGATGGTGAATATCGTGGCAGGGTCATGAGTGTATATTCTTTCCTTCCCCAGGGCTCGACACCTGTTGGGAATTTTTATGCAGGAACGGCGATGGAATATATGGGTGGACTCTGGGGATTTCCTTTATGCGGAATAGCAGCATTGGGATTGTTAGGCATTGTATTTATTTGTGAACGACATGAGATTTTCACTTGGATTCATGAGAACGAAAAGCGATCGGATGAAAAAATTCCTGTTTGAACAATATTTTTTTTTAACGACAAACTCAAATT